>NZ_JBASOH010000098.1:0-27559 GCF_049658005.1 Azovibrio sp.
GCACCCGCACCCGCACCCGCACCCGCTCCCGCTTCGCGCGGGGCCGAGGTGGGGCGACTGAACCCTCCGGTGGGGGCACGTCCCGCGCCGGCGGCCATCCCTGCTGCGGCTGGACGCATCGACAAGTCTCCGCGCCAAGCCACGGCGGCGGAACAGGCCGAGCAGCGTTACCGCATGGCGATCGATCTGGCCGGGCGCGGTCAGGTGCAGGAGGCTGAACATGAATTACGCCTGGCCTTGCAGAGCGACCCCACCCACGGCCCGGCCCGGCAGTTCTGGGTCAAGCTCTTGCTCGATCAGCGGGCCGTGGCGCCCGCCATGGAGGTGCTGCGCGAGGGCTTGAACGGCAATCCCCGCCAGACCCAGTGGGCCATGCTGCTGGCTCGGCTGGAGCTGGAGTCCGGCGACGTTGACCAGGCCTGGGCGACGCTGCAGCGGGCCTTGCCGGCGGCCAGCCGCGATGGCGAGTACCTGGCCTTCGCCGGGGCGCTGCTGCGCCAGCGCAAGCAAGCGCTGGAGGCGGCGGGATATTACCGTCAGGCCCTGACCCTAGATCCCCGGCAGGGGCGTTGGTGGGTCGGCCTGGCCTTGGCGCTCGAAGAGGCCGGCCATGCTCCCGAAGCGCGCGAGGCCTTCCGTCAGGCCGCCCGGACTGGCAATCTCAGCGGGGATTTGCAGGCTTTCGTGGAGCGCAAGCTGCGCTGATTCAACGCCGCAGGGTGCGCGCCACGACGCAGGCGCTGACCTGGGCGGCCCCATGCAGCTTCAGGGTGCGGGCGGCTTCATCGAGGGTGGTGCCGGTGGTCAGCACGTCATCCACGAGTAGCACATGTTCGCCTTCCAGATCCTCCCGGCATTCAAACACGCCTTTCAGATTGGCCTTGCGCGCGCGCAGCGGCAGTTCGGCCTGGGGACGGGTCGGGCGGGTCTTGATCAGGCTGTGTCTGTCCAGAGGGAGCTGGAGGGAGCGGGCCAGCCAGCGGGCAATTTCCAGGGACTGGTTGTAGCCCCGTTCGGCCAGTCGTCGGGGATGCAGGGGAAGGGGCATGACACGGCTGGCGGCAACGCGGGTCGTGCCGGCCAGCTGCTCGCCCCAGTAGCGCGCCAGCGCCAGATGGGCGGCGTATTTCAGCTGATGCACGAGGTGATCCACGGGAAAGGCGTAGGCATGCAGGGCATGAATCCGGTCAAAGTGCGGCGGCTGCATCTGGCAGGCGCCGCAGCGTTCGCCGTGCGTGGTCCGGTCGAGGCAGAGCGGGCAATGGCAATCGGGCAGGGCCGGCAGTTCCCGCTCGCAGTCCGGGCAGACCGGCGCGGCTGCGCTGCGGGCGCCGCACAGCAGGCAGCTGGAGGGCAGCAGGCTACTTAGCAGTTGCTGGCAAAAATGCCGGAACCCGGGTGCTGCAACCTGAGTCGAAATTGACTTTCCCATGGCCTTGGTCGATTATCCATAATTACGCATGGCTTCCGGCTTCCTGGCCGGGGCCGGAAAATGCACCGTTCATCCTCCGTAGGACTCCCGATATGCACGCTGTTTCCCAGGCTGTTGTGGCGCAGGCGCCGGAACAATTTCCTGTTCACTCCAACCCCCCCATCTGGACCGTGGCCGAAGTGCTGGCCCTCTATGATCTGCCCTTCATGGACCTGATCTACCGGGCCCAGCAGGTGCATCGCCAGCATTTCGATGCCAACGCCATTCAACGCTCTACCTTGCTGTCCGTCAAGACCGGTGGCTGTTCCGAGGATTGCAGTTACTGCTCCCAGTCGGCCCGTTACGAGACGGATGTGGAGCGGGAGCGGTTGATGCCCATCGATGAGGTGGTGGCCGCAGCCCAGGTCGCCAAGGCGAAGGGCGCGTCGCGGTTCTGCATGGGCGCTGCCTGGCGCGGCCCCAAGGACAGCGATCTGGACAAGGTGCTGGAGATGGTGCGCGAGGTGAAAGCCCTGGGTATGCAGACCTGTGTCACCCTGGGCATGCTCAAGCAAGGCCAGGCGGAAAAGCTCAAGGAGGCCGGCCTCGATTACTACAACCACAACCTGGATACGGACAAGGCGTTCTACGGCCAGGTCATCAAGAGCCACACCCATGACGACCGGCTCGACACCCTGAGCCAGGTGCGGGATGCCGGCATCAATGTCTGTTCCGGCGGCATTGTCGGCATGGGCGAGACGCGCCGCAACCGGGCGGCGATGCTGGTCCAGCTGGCCAACCTGCCCAGGCCGCCCGAGTCCGTGCCCATCAACCATCTGGTGCCGGTGCCCGGCACGCCCTTGGGCGATCTGCCCCCGCTCGACCCTTTCGAGTTCGTGCGCACCATCGCGGCGGCCCGGATCATCATGCCCACTTCCCATGTGCGGCTTTCTGCCGGGCGCCAGGAAATGAGCGAGGAGTTGCAGGCCCTGTGCTTTCTGGCCGGGGCCAATTCCATGTTCTACGGCGATCAGTTGCTGACCACCGGCAACCCGGACGTGTCCCGTGACGACGCCCTGTTCGGGAAGCTGGGGCTACGCGCTGTTTAAGCGGGCTGGTGACGGATTTTCTCGACCTGGAGCAGGTGCGGCGCAATTTCCGTCGCGCCGCGCCCGGCTATGCCGGGGCCGATTTTCTGGCCCGCGAAATCGATGCGCGCATGCAGGAGCGCCTGGATTATGTGCGCCTGACGCCCGGGTGGATCGTGGATCTGGGCTGTGGCCCCGGGCTTTCCTTGTCCGGATTGCAGCAGCGCTATCCGGCCGCCCGCTGCCTGGGGCTGGATCAGGAGCGCGCCATGCTGCCCGGCGTGGCACAAGCCCAGGGCTGGCGCCGCTGGCTGGGAGCGGGCAGGGAACGTCAGCCGGCCTATCTGGTGGGGGATGCCAACCGGCTGCCCCTGGGCGCCAGGACGGTCGGCCTGCTCTGGTCCAACCTGCTGCTGCCCTGGCTGGAAGAACCCCGGCCTTTCTTCCGGGAGGCTTTGCGGACGCTCGAGGTGGGCGGCCTGCTGATGTTTTCCACCCTGGGGCCGGATACCCTGAAAGAGTTGCGGGCCGGTTTCCGGGACGGTCATGCCCATCTCCAGCGCTTTGCCGATATGCACGATCTGGGCGATATGCTGCTCGAAAGCGGCTTTGCCGATCCGGTGGTGGACATGGAAGTGATCACCCTGACGTATCAGGATTTGCCGGCCCTGGTGGCCGATCTGCGCGCTGCCGGCGCTCGCTGCGCCATGCGCGACCGGCGCCGGGGTCTGGCGGGCCGGAGCCTGTGGCAAGGCTTGCAGGCTCATTACGAGGCGCTGCGCCAGGATGGCCGCCTGCCTGCCACCTTCGAGGTCATCTACGGCCACGCCTGGAAGCCGGAGCCCCGGCAGATCGAGGACGGGCGCAGCATCATCCGCTTCGCCGGGCGTTGATCGCCGCGCTCATTTTTCCGGTTTTTTCTTGAAGAACTCGATGGTTTGAGGCCCGCCCCGGAAACCCCGGGCCGGGCCGCCAAGGGCGTCAAGGGCGCCTAGCGGGGGGCGCAAGCATTCCATACCGTCAGCCACCTCTGGCGCTTGAGATGACAAGCCAAGTGCCTAGAATGGAAGCGCAGTTACGGGTGACGGAGCCGGAATAACCCGTGCAGGGCGAGAGCGGTAAGCCATCCAGAAAAGCGCGAGCACCTCCGCGCTTTTCGCCTTTATGGGCGCCGGTAAGTCTTGATGGGCGCCGGTAAATCTGTTCGCCCTTCCGCTTGCTCGCACCGAATCCGGCCATGAAGGCATCGAGGTAAAACCGCTCATCTTTCCCTTCCGGCAAAAGCGGCAATTTCGCCGGGCTTGGCTCCGGCATTTCGTTGTCGTTCTCCATTGCGCCCATGTTCCTCTGCCAGGAAAAAATGGCTGCCCGGGTCTGCCGCCGGGGCTCAAGTCAGGGCTCAAGTCAGGGCTCAAGTCAGGGCTCAGCACTCAGGGCTCAGCACTCAGGGCTCAGCACTCAGGGCCGCCTGGATTTCCCGGATGTCGTCCCAGGCCTCGTCCAGCAGGTCGGCATAACGGGCCCGGTCGGCGGCGGCCCGTTCGCTGTCGGCCAGCCCGCTATCGCAACCTAGCCACTCATGGTTACCTCCGGCCAGGAGGTTGGCGAAATAGAGCACGTCGGCCAGGCTGCTGGGGGTATCTACATGCTTGAGTTGATCATGTTCGCGGATGGCCTCGATGATGGGTTCGGGCATGCCCAGGGTGTAGAGCAGGCTCTCGCCGATGCTTTCGTGCCAGCCGATCACCAGGCTGAGCAGGTCTGCGCGGTTGTTCTTGTACTCCGGGTATTCCGCCGCGCGATAAAGCAGGTAAAACACGCCGATGTCGTGCACCATGCCGGCCAGCATGGCGTCTTCAGGATTGACCCGGCCGAGGCGGCGGGCCAGCACCCGGGCGATGGCGGCGACTTGCAGGGAGTGTTCCCAGGTGAGACGGCCAATATCCTCGAAGGCTGCCAGGTTCCCGGATTGCAGCATCTGCTCGATGGCGACGCTCAGGGCCGTGGTGCGCACGGTTTCAAAGCCGACCCGGTGGATGGCGGTGCGGATGTCGGTGATGCTTTTTCCGGCCGGGTTGTAGGTGACCGAGTTGGCCAGGCGCAGTAGCCGGGCGGTGATCAGCGGTTCGATGCTGATGACCTGGGCCACCTTCTCGATGGAGACCCGGGGGTCGCGCAATACATTGCGCACGGTCATGCTGGCATCCAGGTAGGTCGGGAAATTGATCTCGCCGGAGAGATCCTTGGCGATGTCTTCGAGGACGCGGAAATGGAGGGAATCAACCGTGTTGGTCATGGGAATATGATTACGTTGGCGGCAAGGGGTGAACTTAACGCTTTTTTGGGTGCGTGTGACCTATCCGTTGAATTTGTTCGCGGCGGCGCCGACCTGCTTCAGGGCATGCAAGCCCCTCGCCCCTGCCGGCCCACTGAATGACGAAGCCCGCCGGGCGGCGGGCTTCTCCGGGACCGGACTGGCCCGCTTGCCATCGCATCAGCCGGAGATGTAACGTTCCAGCTGGCTGATGATGAATTCCTGGTGGCTGATGGTGGCCTTGACCAGATCCCCCATGGAAATCACACCCAGGACCTGCAGGTCCTCATCCAGGACAGGCAGATGGCGGAACCGGTGCTGGGTCATCAGGGACATGCATTCTTCAATGCTATTGCGTTGGGTGACATAGGCCACCTTGTGGGTCATGACCGCCTCGATCATGGTTTCCCGGGAGTTGCGGCCGCTCAGGATGACTTTCCGGGCGTAATCCCGCTCGGAGAAGATGCCCACCAGTTTTTCTCCATCCATGACCAGCACGGCACCCACGTCGTTGTCGGCCATGACGCTCAGGGCGTGATAGACGTTGTCCCTGGGGGAAACCACGATCGGCAGACCGCCCTTGTCTTCGAGAAGCTGTGTCAATGTCTGCATTGCCTACCTCTTGTTGTTCTGCGCCTGGAGTCCAATCGTCTGACCGCTGAATGCGCAACAGGCTGGTGGGCCAGATAGATGGGGAGTGCCATTTTCAGCGCTCCTTCCGGGTGCGCCACAAGCGCAGCCTGTGGAGGATCGAAGCCTGAAATCTTGTCGCTTGTCCCGCCGTGCCCGCCGGGCAGCCGCCGAGCCTTGTGTGGCTCAAACCCGTCGTGCGACTCAAACCCGTCGTGCGACTCAAACCCGAAGCGCCGGTCTCCGCTGTGCGGGCGGGCTGTCCGGCAAGGCAGGGGTCAGCGCAGGCCGGCAGCGTATTCAGCAACCGACTTGATGTCATTGTCAGACAGTCTGTCAGCGATGCTGCGCATCATGGATTCAGGATCGTTGGCACGTTCACCGGAGCGGAAGCTCTTGAGCTGGAGTTCGATGTATTCGGGGAACTGACCTGCCAGCGCGGGATACTGGGCCGGCAGACCTTTGCCAGCCGGACCGTGGCACCCGGCACAGGCGGGGACGCCCTTGGCGGCATCACCGGCACGCCACAGTTTCTGGCCACGGGGAATCAGGGCTTCCTGGGTGGCCATGGCGGGCTTGAGCTGTTGCTGGGCGAACCAGGCGGCGACGTTCTTCATGTCCTCGTCGCTCAGGGCGGCGGTCATGCCGGCCATGATGGGGTTGTTACGGGCGGCAGGTTTGCCATCCACGGACTTGAAGGCAAGCAGCTGCTTGTAGATATAGTCCTGCCCCTGGCCTGCCAGGTGGGGATAGGCGGAGACCATGCTATTGCCATCGACGCCATGACAGGCGACACAGATGGTTTCGGCAACAACCTTGCCCTTGGCCGGATCAGCCTTGGGTTTGGCTTCTTCTGCTGCATTTACGGTGAAACCGGCTACGAGAAGTGCCGCCAGCGCCATGGTGCGAATCATGTCCAAACTCCTTTTACGCGAGAGAGGCGGGAGAGCCTGCCAAGTATCGATATTTACAAACCTGCTATTCTATATCAACTCGATTGATTATGTAGCGCCCTTCAGAATCCGGAGTCTTCATGCCCTTATTGCAGCAGGCCACTTTTCTTACCACCGTTGCCCATTTGCGTGACCTGCCCGAGGATTCGGTCGCAGAAGTTGCTTTTGTCGGCCGTTCCAATGCGGGCAAGTCGTCTGCCATCAATACCCTGGCGGGACGGGTGCGGCTGGCCTATGTGAGCAAGACCCCGGGGCGCACCCAGCATCTCAATTACTTCACCGTGCAGCCGGGTAAATACCTGGTGGATTTGCCCGGTTACGGGTTTGCCAAGACGCCGGCGGCCATTCGCGGCCAGTGGGAGGGCCTGCTCGGTCCCTATCTGCAGCAGCGCAGTCCCCTGGCGGGGCTGGTGATGATCATGGACATCCGTCACCCCATGACGGATCTGGACAGGCGCATGATGGACTGGTACCTGCCTACCGGACGTCCCATTCATGTGCTGCTTTCCAAGGCCGACAAGCTTTCCCGTCAGGAGCAGACCAAGGTGCTGCGTCAGGTGAAACAGGCCCTGGCCGAGTTGAGCGAGCGCTGTTCCGTGCAGCTTTTTTCCAGCCTCAAGAAAACGGGGGTGGAGGAGTGCGAGGATGTGCTCGGGGCCTGGCTGGATATTCCCGTCCCCCCCAGAAAAAAGCCCCCGGTCAAGGGAGGACCAGGGGCTAAATGCCTTGACATCGTCGCGGCACCCGCTCAGGGAGGTGAAGCGGGAGACGGCGCAAACCGCCGTCCGCCCGATGAGAGCGATGCCGCTTCAAGAAGTTCCTGAGCGTCGGGTTTTTCAGTCGAATTTTCCGGTCATTGATTTTTCGAGAGGTCAGCATGTCTGTTTTTGCCACGTTTCCCAATACCCGGATGCGGCGTATGCGCCGGGATGATTTTTCCCGCCGCCTGATGCGCGAGTCTGCCCTGAGTGCAGACGATTTCATTTACCCGGTCTTCGTGCTCGAAGGCAGCCAGCGCAGCGTAGCGGTGGCCTCCATGCCCGGCGTGGAGCGTCAGAGCCTGGACCTCTTGCTGAAGACGGCCGAACGGGCGGTGGCATTGGGCATTCCCGCTCTCGCCCTGTTCCCGGTCATCGATGCCCCCCTCAAGTCCCTGGGGGCGGAGGAGTCCTACAACGCGAATGGCCTGGTGCCCCGGGTGGTGCGGGCCTTGAAGCAGCATTTTCCCGAACTGGGGGTGATTACCGATGTGGCCCTCGACCCCTACACTAGCCACGGTCAGGATGGCCTGATCCATCCGGATGACCCGCGCGGCTATGTGCTCAACGACGAAACCCTGGAGGTGCTGGCGCGTCAGGCCCTCTGCCATGCCAAAGCCGGCGCCGATGTGGTGGCGCCCTCGGACATGATGGATGGCCGGGTGGGCCGCATCCGCGCCGAGCTGGACGGGGCCGGGCTGATTCATACCCGCATCCTGGCCTATTCGGCCAAGTATGCTTCCGCCTTCTATGGCCCCTTTCGCGATGCGGTGGGGTCGGCGGGCAATCTCGGCAAGGGCAACAAATACACCTACCAGATGGACCCGGCCAACAGCAACGAGGCCCTGCGGGAAGTGGCGCTGGACCTCCAGGAAGGGGCCGACATGGTCATGGTCAAGCCGGGCATGCCCTATCTGGACATCGTGCGCCGGATCAAGGACGAGTTCCGGGTGCCCACCTATGCTTATCAGGTCAGCGGCGAATACGCGATGCTGAAGGCGGCGGCGGTCAATGGCTGGCTCGATGAGCGGGCCTGTGTGCTGGAAAGTCTGCTGGGTTTCAAGCGCGCCGGGGCCGATGGCATCCTGACTTATTTCGCCCTGGAGGCGGCGGCCTGGCTGAAGGACTGATGGCCGGCGTCGGCCTGGGCGGCATCACAGCTGGCGCAGGTAACGCGGCAGTTCCAGGACGGAACGCAGGCGGGCGTCCACATAGGGCGGGCAGCGGCTCGCCCGGCTGATCCAGACGGTCCGGGTGCCCAGGCGCTTGGCCGTGCGCAGGTTGGGCAGACTGTCTTCGACCAGGATGCATTGGTGCGCCTGGAGGTTTTCTGCCCGCAGCAGGTGGCGCAACCCCCGAGGGTCGGGTTTGGGCTGGAAGCGGGTGGCTTCGACCGGATAGACCGCATCGAAGTGGCGCGCCATGCCGGTCAGGTCGAGGACGGCCTCGGTGTAATGGGCCGGTGCGTTCGAGTAAAGAATCTTGCGTCCAGGCAGTTTGCCCAGCATGGCATTGACCGCTTTTTTGAATACCAGCATCCGTTGCAATTCGGGAAACTGATGGGTCTCCCAAAGGAAGTGATGGGGGTCGGTGTCGTGGTGCCGCATCAGCCCGAGGAGGGTGGCGCCATAGCGCTGCCAGTAGGTTTGCCGGATGCGCCCGGCTTCCTCCGCATCGACCTGGAGATGGGTCTCGATGTAGGTCTGCATGGCGCGGTTGATGTGCGGAAAGATATGCGGGCTGGCGTCGTGCAGGGTATTGTCGAGGTCAAACAGCCAGACGGGTCTGGGGGGTCTGGGGAGTCGTGCGGTCATGGGGGGCTGGATTTTGGCGGGCTATGACTAAAGTTGGATTGTCTGGGCGGTACGGACGTCGTACCTTCTCGTGATTCGACTAGCCGGAGAGCTTACATGGATGTGCAGCAGGAAGACACCCTGAGTCCCGAGGAGATGGAAAAGGTCCTGGGTTCCTTCGATATTCCGGCCTGTCCGGCCCGGATCATGCAGGTCATGACCGAGGCGCAGCGGGATGAGCCGGACATGCGCAAGCTGACGGGGGTCATTTCCAGTGATGTGGGCATGGCGGCGATGACCCTCAAGCTGGCCAATTCAGCCTTGTTCCGGGGCAATCGTGCCATCGGCACGGTTTCTCAGGCGATCGGCCGTCTCGGGATGCGCAATATCGTCTGCGTGGCGGCGGCAGCGGCCTTGAAGTCCAGCCTGTCCGACCTGCCGGGGGTTCTGATGGAACGGTTCTGGACCCGGGCTTCCACCCTGGCGATGGGGGCCGGTTTGGTGGCCGGGCATCTGTACGGGATTTCCCGGGAGATGGCCTTTACCTTTGCGCTGTTTCACGATGCCGCGATTCCCGTGATGATGCGCCGGTTCAAGAGCTATCCGGCCATGTTCGAGGCGGTACTGGCCCAGGGCTGGCCCCTGGCCCAGATGGAAATGCAGCGCTTCCAGTGCGATCACGCCATCGTCGGGGCCTTGCTGGCCAGGACTTGGGGGCTGCCGGATCTGCTGGCCAGGGCGATCCGGCATCATCATGACTATCAACTTTACAAGCTGCCGGAGCCGGTCATTCCTCATGAGGCGGTTTCCCTGATTGCCGTGACTCAGGTGGCAGAGCATCTGGCATCAGCAAGGCTCGGGGCAGGGAATGTGGAAGTAAACCCGCTGTTCAGCAAGGCCCTCCGACATCTGGGGCTCGATGAGCAGGATCTCCAGGACATTCAGGAGGAATGGGAGGATCTCCTGCCGGCCGCGGGGTAAGTCCGCTCAGCGGCTCTTGACTCAGTGGCTCTTGACTCAGTGGCTCTTGACTCAGTGGCTTTTGACTCAGTGGCTCTTGATCATGGTGCCCACCCCGTTTTCGGTGAGGATTTCCAGCAGCAGGGCATGTTCCACCCGGCCGTCGATGATGTGTACGCTCTTGACGCCGCTACGGGCCGCATCCAGGGCGGAGCCGATCTTGGGCAGCATGCCGCCGGAGAGGGTGCCATCTTCCACCATGCCGTCGATTTCCTTGGGGGTGATGCCGGTGAGCAGATTGCCGGCCTTGTCCAGCACCCCGGGGGTGTTGGTGAGCAGCACCAGCTTTTCTGCCCTCAGGACTTCGGCAATCTTGCCGGCCACCACGTCGGCGTTGATGTTGTAGGTTTCGCCGTCCTGGCCCACGCCGATGGGGGCGATCACCGGGATGAAGTCGCCGGAATCGAGCAGGCCGATCAGGGAGGGGTCGATGGAGGTGATGTCCCCCACCTGGCCCACGTCGATCAGGTCGCCGGGGTTGTTCTTGTTGGGCAGCATCAGCTTCCTGGCGCGGATGAAACTGCCATCCTTGCCGGTCAGGCCCACGGCCTTGCCGCCGGCCTGGTTGATCAGGTTGACCACGTCCTTGTTGACCTGGCCGCCTAGTACCATTTCCACCACTTCCATGGTTTCCGCGTCGGTGACGCGCATGCCCTGGATGAATTCGCCTTTCTTGCCGACCCGGGAGAGCAGGTTTTCGATCTGGGGGCCGCCGCCATGCACCACCACCACGTTCATGCCGACCAGTTTCAAGAGCACCACGTCGCGGGCAAAACATTGCTTCAGGTGCTCCTCCGTCATGGCATTGCCGCCGTACTTGACCACGATGGTCTTGCCATGGAACTTGCGGATGTAGGGCAGGGCTTCGGCCAGGATGCCGGCTTTGATGTCAGGGGCGATGGATTCGAACGGCATGGAAGTCTCCGGGGGAAATAGCGGCCGATTGTAACCCCCGTGTATTTAAAGAAAAAGACCGGAAAGGATTCCGGTCTTTTTCTTCACGCCGGGCTTGCTGCCCGAGGCGGGGGCTTACTGTACGGCGAGGCGCTTGCTGCTGGTGGCGGCCCGTTTGGGCAGGGTCAGTTCCAGCACCCCGTCGTTGAATTTGGCCACTGCCTGGCTGTCGTCGATGTCCTGGGCGAGCTGGAAGGAGCGGAATACCTTGCCGAAATAGCGCTCGGACCGGAGGATGCGCTCACCTTCCTTTTCCTCGTTCTCCTGGCGGACTTCGGCGCTGATGGAGACCTGATTGCCATCCACCGTGACGTGGATGTCTTCCTTCTTGACACCGGGCAGTTCGGCGTGGACCACGTAGGCATTTTCCTGTTCCTTCACGTCCATCCGGATGGAGGGCGCGGTGGCGGGTGCATTGCCGGCGTTGAGATCCATGGGACGGACGAAGAAGCCCCGGAACAGTTCATCCAGGGGATCGTGACGGATAATGTTGCTCATTTTTTTCTCCTTGAAATGTCATGGAACGATTTGCTTCAAACAAACTGCTACATCACCAATGTGGGTCTGGGCCAGGTGATTTCAAGGGGGGCCGTGCTGGGGAGAATGAGGAGAAAAAAGTCTGTCCTGCCTGTGGCCGGGGCTTTTCCTGTGGTGTCCGGGCCGGGCGTTGCTGGTGCATGGAGCTGCCAGCTCTGGAGCATCCGCCTCCCTATCGGGACTGCCTCTGCCCGGACTGCCTGAGGGCCTGGTCAGCGGCCGAGGCGGGCGGGTAGGGCCAAAATGGCGTCGCGGTTGCTCCAGGAAAAGCAGCGCCGGGCGGCTTCGGCCAGATCCAGCCAGCGGTACTCCCGGTGTTCCCGGGGGGCCAGCCGTACCGGCTGGGCAGAGGGAATCTCCAGGGAAAAGACATGTTCGGTGTTGCGGGTGACGCCGGGGGCGTAGCGGTGGCGCCATTCGGGGAAGATTTCGTACTCCTGGCGGAGTTGCCAGTCCTTGAGCTGTGCCGGCTGCACCGGGATGCCGGTTTCTTCCCGGACCTCCCGGCAGGCGGTTTGCAGCAGGGTTTCGCCGGCCTCCTGGCTGCCGGTGACCGATTGCCAGTAGCCGGGGTGGGCGGCCCGCTCCAGGAGCAGGATTTGCAGCTTCGGGGTGTGGATTACCACCAGCACCGAAACCGGATTTTTATAGGGCATGCTTCAGGCCCCGGGGAAGCGGGTCCAGATCCAGGCGGGGGGCGTCGAGCAGGGCCCACAGGGCTCGGTCCTGGTCCCGCCATTCATCGCTGGCGGCCTGGAGAACGGCGATGAGGATATCCACTTCGTCCCCGAGGGGGGACAGGTTGCCGAGGATCAGAACCTGTCCTTGGGAGTTGAGCACGCCCGGGTCTGTCAGGCAGTCGTAGAGGGCATCGAAATTGGCGCCGAAATGCTCGGGAAAGCCCAGGGCCTGGCCCAGGCCGGCCAGCCAGGTGCGGGCATCGGTGGCGGATTCAGGGCGATAGCTGATCAGGGGCCAGCCCAGGGCGTGGGCGGCTGCCGTGATGTCTGACTCGCTTCCCGGGGGGAGACGGTAAGGGCCGGAAAGCGTCTTGTCTTCCAGTGGTGGCTGGCGGGCGGTGCTCATGACTCATTCCTTGATCGGGCGAAAACTGCGGTAGTGGTCGTCCGTGTAATAGAACTCCACAGGCGGCTTGCCCCCGGTGATAATGCGGCGGGCGCCCCGGTTTCTGGCGCCGGGGGTGGGAACCGTGTACTCCAGGTAATAGCCCCGGGCTCGCTGGGGCAGGTGCTTTTCAAAGTTGTTGAAGATGCTGCCGTCCTTGTTGGGATAGGCAAAGGGACCGCCCTGCTTGATCTGCTGCAGCACCTCCCGGCCTTCCGGGGGAAGCTGGTCGACACGGATGGCGCCGGAGTCGAAGCCGGGGACGGCGTGGCTGCCATTTCCGAGGAGCAGTGCTGCCGATAGCAGGAGGAAGCGGAACCAGGGTTTCATGGCGTTTGCCCGGATCGTGAAGGGGCCTTCAAGCACGATGCCCGCACCGGCGGGCATCGGTAGGGTGGGGCGTGATGCTTACTGACCGACTTCGACCTGGGTGTCGACCTTCTGACGCAGGCGGATGTGCAGTTCACGCAGTTGTTTTTCATCGACGCTGGAGGGCGCATTGGTGAGCAGGCACTGGGCGCGCTGGGTCTTCGGGAAGGCGATCACGTCGCGGATCGACTCGGCGCCGGCCATCATGGTGACGATGCGGTCCAGGCCGAAGGCCAGGCCGCCGTGTGGCGGGGCGCCATATTTCAGTGCATCGAGCAGGAAGCCGAACTTGGCCTGCTGCTCTTCCGGGCCGATGTTGAGGGCCGCAAACACTTTTTCCTGCACGTCGGCGCGGTGGATACGCACCGAGCCGCCGCCCAGTTCCCAGCCGTTGAGCGCCAGGTCATAGGCCTTGGCCAGGCACTGGCCCGGATCCGTCACCAGCAGGTCGAGATGCTCGTCCTTGGGGCTGGTGAAGGGATGGTGGCAGGCGGTCCAGCGCCTGGATTCGTCGTCATATTCGAACATCGGGAAGTCGATGACCCAGAGCGGAGCCCACTTGGCGCCGGTGACGAAGCCTTTTTCATGGCCGATCTTGACGCGCAGCGCGCCGAGGGCGTCGTTGACGATCCTGGCCTTGTCGGCGCCAAAGAAGATCAGGTCGCCGGACTGGGCCCCGGTACGCTCGATGACGGTCTTCAGGGAGGCTTCGGACAGGTTCTTGACGATCGGCGACTGCAGGCCGGTTTCGTTGATCTGGGTGACGTCATTGACCTTGATGTAGGCCAGGCCCTTGGCGCCGTAGATGCCGACGAACTGGGTGTAGGCGTCGATCTCGCCGCGCGTCAGAGCGGTGGCAGAAGCCGCGCCGCCCGGAATGCGCAGGGCGGCGATACGGCCGCCGGCGCTGTTGGCGACGCTGGAGAAGACCTTGAAGGCGACATCCTTGAAGGCGTCGGTGACTTCGGTGAGTTCGAGGGTGACGCGCAGGTCCGGCTTGTCCGAGCCGAAGCGGTGCATGGCTTCGGCGTAGGTCAGGCGCGGGAAGTCCGGCAGGTCCACGTCGATGGCTTCCTTGAACACGGTGCGGATCAGTTTTTCCGTCAGCGCCATGATTTCGGCCTCGCTCATGAATGAGGTTTCGATATCGACCTGGGTGAATTCCGGCTGGCGGTCGGCGCGCAGGTCTTCGTCGCGGAAGCACTTGACGATCTGGTAGTAGCGGTCGAAGCCGGCCACCATCAGCAGTTGCTTGAAAAGTTGCGGCGACTGCGGCAGGGCGAAGAACTGGCCGGGATGCACGCGCGACGGCACGAGGTAGTCGCGCGCGCCTTCCGGCGTGGACTTGGTGAGCATCGGCGTTTCGATGTCGATGAAGCCGTGCTCGTCAAGGAAGCGGCGGAAGGCGCGCGCCGTCTTGTAGCGCAGCATCAGGTTGTTCTGCATCTGCGGGCGGCGCAGGTCGATGACGCGATGGGTGAGGCGCACGGTCTCGGTCAGGTTCTCGTCGTCGAGCTGGAACGGCGGGGTGATGGAGGGATTGAGCACCTCGATTTCATGACAGAGGATCTCGATCTCGCCGGAGGCGAGGTGGGGATTGCGGGTTCCTTCCGGGCGCATGCGCACCTTGCCGGTGACCTTCAGGCAGAACTCGTTGCGGACGTCTTCGGCGATCTTGAACATGTCGGGACGGTCGGGATCGCACACCACCTGGGCCAGGCCTTCGCGGTCGCGCAGGTCGATGAAGATGACGCCGCCATGGTCGCGGCGACGGTGCGCCCAGCCGGCGAGGGTGACGATCTGGTCGCAGAGGGTGGCGTTGAGTTGGCCGCAGTAATGAGTACGCATCAGGGTGTTCCGGAAGAAATGGTTTGAAGAGGATCTGTTTTGCCGTGCCGGCGGCTGCTCTTGGGGGAGGGGGGGACCACCCCCATCGAGACGATATATTTGAGGGCTTCGTCCACGCTCATCTTGAGTTCCACGACTTCCTCGACCGGCATCATCAGGAAGAATCCGGAAGTCGGGTTGGGAGTGGTGGGAACATAAACGCTGACATAGTTGCCATCGAGGTGGTTGGCCACGTCCCCACCCGGCTTGCCGGTCAGAAAGGCGATGGTCCAGCTGCCCTGACGGGGGTACTGGACCAGCAGGGTCTTGCGGAAGGCGTTGCCATTGGGCGACAAGATGGTGTCCGAGACCTGCTTGACCGCGTTGTAAAGCGAGTTCACGACCGGGATGCGGGCCAGGATCTGTTCCCACCAACTCACCAGTTTCTGGCCGATGAAGTTCGCCGCCAGCAAGCCGGTGACGAAAATGATCATCAGGGTCAGGACCGTGCCTGCACCCGGAAGATCGAAACCGAGCAGATGAATGGGGTGGATGGCCTCAGGCAGCAGCAGCAGGGATTGATCCATGACGCCGACGATCATGGACAGTACCCAGGCGGTGATGGCCAGGGGAATCCAGATCAGGAGCCCGGTAATGAAGTAGCGCTTGAACACGGTCAGCTGGTCGAGCAGGCGCCGGAGGGGCAGGCGCCTTCCCCACCCTGGCAGGGGGGCGGGCTAGCGGGTTTGCTCTTGAAGTCGGTGGCGTACCAGCCGCTCCCCTTGAGCTGGAAACCGGCGGCAGACAGGAGCTTGTTATAGCTTGCCTGGCCGCATTCAGGACAGATGCTCAGCGGGGCGTCACTGAGCTTTTGCAGGTGTTCTTTCTGAAAACCGCAGGAGGTGCAGCGATATTCGTAGATGGGCATGGTCAATCTCCAGAAGGGTTGCGCATTATAACCGAGTGCTGGCACCTACTTGAAAGGTGTCTCGCGGCGCAATAGATGGAGGCTGATCGGCGGGAATCAAGCTCCCGAACCCAGGTACAGGCGGTTCAGCGACTCACCCCAGAACAGGGCGATGATGCCGGCGGCGGCCAGATAGGGGCCGAAGGGGATGGGAATGTTGCGCCCGTGCCGGGCGACGATCATCAGGGTGATGCCGACGATGGCGCCCACTACCGAAGACAGCAGGATGATGCAGGGCAGCATGGTCCAGCCCATCCAGGCTCCCAGGGCGGCCAAGAGTTTGAAATCGCCGTAGCCCATGCCCTCCTTGCCGGTGACGAGTTTGAATAGCCAGTACACCGACCAGAGCGAGAGGTAGCCCGCCATGGCGCCGATGACGGCGCTGGAGAGAGGAACGAACTGGCCGTTCAGGTTGAAGAGCAGACCGAGCCAGAGCAGGGGCAGGGTGAGACTGTCTGGCAGCAACTGGGTGTCCAGGTCGATCATGGCCAGGACCAGCAGGGTCCACAGCAGCAGGGTTGCCCCGATGGCCTGCCAGCCGGGGCCGAAGTGCCAGGCGGCAAACCCGGCCAGGAGGGCGGCCGCGGCTTCGGTCAGGGGGTAGCGCAGGGAAATGGGCGCCTTGCAAGCCTTGCATTTTCCGCCCAGCAGCAGATAGCTGAGGATGGGGATGTTTTCCAGCGCGCGGATGGGATGTCCGCACTGGGGGCAGCGCGAACCGGGGCGGGCCAGGCTCAGAGGGGGGGCCGACGGCGGCGCTTCTCCTTGCAATTGAGCGCACTGGGCCTGCCATTCCTGTTCCATCATGCGGGGCAGACGGTGAATCACCACATTGAGGAAACTGCCGACCAGCAAACCCAGGAGAGTCAGGATGGCGGTGAATGGTATCGGCTCTGATAGCAAGGAGAGCATCAAACGACCGCTCCTAGTTTGAAGATGGGGAGGTACATGGCGACCACCATGCCGCCAATCAGGGTGCCAAGAATCACCATGATCATCGGTTCCATCAGGCTGGAGAGGGCTTCGACTGCATCATCGACCTCGGCCTCGAAAAAGTCGGCGACCTTGGAGAGCATGGAATCGAGCGCCCCCGATTCTTCACCAATGGCCACCATCTGGGTGACCATATTGGGGAACAGGTTGGTGTTCTGCATGGCGCTGGTCAGATTGGCACCGGTGCTGACCTCCGTCTGAATTTCCCGGGTGGCCAGTTTGTAGACATGGTTGCCCGCTGCGCCGCCCACCGACTCCAGGGATTCCACCAGCGGGACGCCGGCGGCGAACATGGTGGAGAGGGTGCGGGTCCAGCGGGCAATGACGGCCTTGCGGATCAGCTCACCGAAGATCGGCATCCGCAATAACAGACGATCCATGACGATCTGCATTTTTTCGGAGCGTTTCCAGGTATAGAAGAAACCGTACAGGCCTCCGCCGATGATGCCGAAGATCGCATACCAATAGGCCACGAAGAAATCCGAGATGGCAATGATGATCAGCGTAGGGGCGGGCAGGTCGGCGCCAAAACTTTTGAAGACGTCTTTGAAGGCGGGAATCACGAAAATCATGATCACGGCGGTGATGATGAAAGCCACGACGATCACGGCGATGGGATAGAAGAGGGCGGACTTGATCTTGCTCTTGATGGCAAGGATCTTTTCCTTGTAGGTGGCCAACCGGTCCAGCAGGGAATCGAGAATACCGGCCTGTTCCCCGGCGCTCACCAGATTGCAAAAGAGCGGGTCAAAGTAGAGCGGATATTTGCGAAAGGCGGCGGAAAGGGAACTGCCGGTTTCCACGTCGGCTTTGATGTCCAGCAGCAGTTTGCCGACTGCTGGATTGGCGTGACCGCGCCCGACGATATCAAAAGACTGTAACAGCGGCACCCCGGACTTCATCATGGTGGCCAGTTGCCGGGTAAACAGGGTGATGTCCTTGTCGGAGACCTTGCCGCCCCGCTTGAAGCGTTGTCGGGTGATCTTGGCGTTCATGATCCCCTGGCGGCGCAAGGTGGTCTGCACCACCGTTTCCGTGGCCGCGCGCATCTCACCCCGGACGATCTTGCCGTCCTTGTTTTTGCCTTCCCATAGGAAAGTGAATTCCTTGACGCCAGAAGTTGAATTGGATTTCCCTGTGCTCGCCATGGTGTCTGCCTTTAGAGATTGGTGGTGCTCAGCACTTCATCGAGGGAGGTCAGCCCTTGTTTGACTTTGATCAAACCAGATTCCCGCAAGGTTTTGACGCCCTCGCGCGCGGCCTGGGCGGCAATATCGAGGGCGGTGCCATTGGCCATGATGATGCGCTGGATTTCTTCCGTGACGGGCATGACCTGATAGATGCCCAACCGCCCCTTGTAGCCGCTGCCCTTGCAACGGTCGCAGCTGCCGGGGCCGTACAGCGTCCAGGAACCATCGAGTTCCGCTTCCTTGTAGCCAGCATTGAGCAGGGCCTGCTGCGGGACTTCCAGGGGCTGCTTGCAATGGCACAGCCGCCGCGCCAGGCGCTGGGCGGTGATGAGCAGGATGCTGGAGGCGATGTTGAAGGTGGGGACCCCCATGTTCATCAGGCGGGTCAGGGTTTGTGGCGCATCATTGGTGTGCAGCGTCGATAGCACGAGGTGGCCGGTCTGTGCCGCCTTGATCGCGATTTCTGCCGTTTCCAGGTCACGGATTTCGCCCACCATGATGATGTCCGGGTCCTGGCGCAGGAAGGCTCTGAGGGCAGCGGCAAAGGTCAGCCCCGACTTGTCGTCCACATTGACCTGGTTGATGCCGGCCAGATTGATTTCCGCCGGGTCTTCTGCCGTGGAAATGTTGATGTCGGGTTCGTTGAGGATGTTCAGGCAGGTGTAGAGGGAAACGGTCTTGCCCGAACCGGTGGGGCCGGTCACCAGCACCATGCCATAAGGGCGGCGGATGGCATCGAGCAGAACCGCTTGTTGTTCCGGCTCGTAACCCAGGGCTTCGATCCCCAGGGTGGCGGAGGTGGGATCGAGAATCCGCATCACGATCTTTTCCCCGTGGAGGGTGGGGAGGGTGCTGACCCGGAAGTCGATGGCATGGGTCTTGGAGAGCACCAATTTCATCCGGCCATCCTGGGGAACCCGTTTTTCGGCGATGTTCAGGCGGGAGATGACCTTGATGCGGGAGGCGAGTTTGTCCTTGATGGCGAGCGGCGGTGTGATGACCTCGCGCAAATTGCCGTCCACCCGGAAACGGATGCGGTAGTACTTTTCGTAGGGTTCAAAGTGGACGTCGGAGGCGCCCTCGCTGATTGCATCCAGCAGGATCTTTTGCAGGAATCTGACGATCGGAGCGTCGTCGACGTCGCTGCCCTCGCCCTCTTCGGCGGCATCGCTTTCGGCGGCTTCATCGAGGAAGTCAAGGTTGAAATCATCCCCGGCCAAGCTTTTGAGTGATTCCGCGGTCGACTCGGTGAGCTTGGTGACCAGCGGCAACAGCTTGCTGATTTCGACGACGATGGGATCAATGGCCAGGCCGCTCTGGAAGCGGATTTCTTCCAGGCCATGCAGATTGGCCGGATCGGCCGTGCCGACGGACAGGCGATTGCCCCGTTTGAACAGGGGAACGATCCGGTGGGTGCGGATGAGCTTGGGGTCCACCGCCTCTTTGGGAATATGGGCTTCTTCGAGCGCGGAGAGGTCGAACAAGGGGGTGGCGAAAGTATCGGAGGCAAAACGGGCCAGTTCCAGCGCCGTCATTTTTTTGCCATTGACGATTTCCTCTGCGAGGGTGGCCTTGTTTGCCTGGGCCTGGCCCAGCAATTGCTCTGCTTCGTTCTCTTTCAGGCGACCGGCCTGGACCAGGGCGCGAGCCAAACCGCTCAAATTGGAAGAGGGAAGAGTTGCGGTCATGACAAAAGAGTTAAATGCAAAATAAATGACTGCCGATGATGCAACGAGGATCCTGGTTTGTAAAGCATGGATCGGGGCATCGATCGTGGTCGTGTGAGGTTGCTGCGCTCAATGGAGGGGAGCTGTCCGGTCATGGTCGCCCAATTTCATCCCGGGGTTGCGCGACGGCCTGGCCGGATGGAATTTCCGTGGGGCTTGAAATGCGCCGTTTTCATGCGCCAGGCCTGGCTTGTCCGCTCATGCACGGTTCAGCAGCACTTCGACCACAAAACGGCTGCCCACATAGGCCAGCAGCAAAACGGCAAAGCCCGCCAGGGTCCAGCGTAGCGCGATCCGGCCCCGCCAGCCATAAATATGGCGGCCTGTCAGCAAAATGGCAAAAATCACCCAGGAAGAAATCGCAAAAAAAGTCTTGTGGTCAAGGCGGAAGGGCTGGCCGAACAGGATTTCCGAATACAGCAGGCCGCTGCCCAGGGTCAGGGTCAGCAGGGCAAAGGCCAGGGTGAGCATGCGGAACAGCAGGGTTTCCATGGCCAGCAGGGGCGGCATGCTGGCGATGCGCCGGGAAAGCTGGCGCTGGTGCAGTTTTTTCTCGGCAAAGCCCATGAATACCGCGTGCGCGGCAGACAGGGTGAACAGGCTGTAGGCCAGCATGGCGGCAAGGAAATGCAGGCGGAAACCCAGGCTGCCGGCATTGCTGATCAGGTGGGTTTTGCTGAACAGCAGTGGCAGCAAACAGGCGGCGACTCCTCCTAGCAACACCATGGGTTGCAGGCCATCCATGCGAACCCGGAAGCTCTCCAGCCAGTAAATCAGGACCGCCAGCCAGATCATCAGGCTGAAGGCGAGGCTAAAGGAGAACTGCATCCGGGAGGCCTCGAACAGGGAGGATTCCAGGCCCGCTCCATGGAGTGCGAGGGTGATGCCGATGGCCAGTTTCTCCCAGGCAGGCGCGTTGACGCCGACCGGAGCCAGGGGGGCAGCTTCGGTCCAGCGGGTTCGCCAGAAATGAATGCCCAGGACCAGATACATGAAGCCTGCCAGGCCAAGGGGGATGAGCTGATTTACAATAGTCGCCATTCCAAAATTTTACTCGAAGCCCATTTGCCATGCTCGACAACCTGACGCAACGCCTTGCCAAAGTAATGAAGACCCTGCGGGGAGAGGCTCGCCTGACCGAAGAGAACATCTCGGCGGCCCTCCGTGAAGTGCGCATGGCCCTGCTGGAGGCCGATGTGGCCCTGCCGGTGGTGAAGGATTTCATTGCAGCCGTGAAGGAAAAGGCCGTAGGCGAGGAGGTCATTGCTTCCCTGACGCCGGGCCAGGCCCTGGTCGGGGTTGTCCATAAGGAAATGACCCGGCTCATGGGCGGGGCTCATGAGGGCCTCAATCTTGCCACCCAGCCGCCCGCCGTGGTGCTGATGGCGGGCCTCCAGGGGGCGGGCAAGACCACGACGGTGGGCAAACTGGGCAAGTACCTGAAGGAAACGCTGAAGAAGAAGGTGCTGGTGGTGTCCTGCGATGTGTACCGTCCGGCCGCCATCCAGCAGTTGCAGACCGTGGCCGGGCAGGCGGGCGTCGAGTGCTTCCCTTCCACGACGGCGGAAAAGCCCGAGGCCATTGCCCTGGGTGCCGTGGATTGGGCCAGGCGCCATTACTTTGATGTGGTGCTGGTGGATACGGCCGGCCGTCTGGCGGTGGATGAGGCCATGATGGCCGAGATCAAGTCCCTGCATGAGGCCTTGAAACCGATCGAAACCCTGTTCGTGGTGGATGCCATGCTCGGTCAGGATGCGGTCAACACGGCCCGGGCCTTCAACGAAACCCTGCCGCTTACCGGCATCGTGCTCACCAAGCTCGATGGCGATGCCCGGGGCGGCGCGGCCCTGTCGGTGCGCCATGTGACCGGCAAGCCCATCAAGTTTTCCGGTATCGGCGAAAAACTCACCGGGCTGGAACCCTTTCATCCGGAACGCATGGCCTCCCGCATCCTGGGCATGGGCGATGTGCTGTCGCTGATTGAAGAAGCCAGGAAGGGGCTGGACGAAGAAAAGGCCATGGCCTTTGCCAGGAAGCTGAAATCCGGCAAGGGCTTTGATCTGAACGATTTCAAGGAGCAGATCGGCCAGATGCGCAAGATGGGCGGTATCTCCGCCCTGATGGACAAGATGCCGACCCAGATCGCCCAGGCGGCCGGTCAGTTGCCGGTGGGGACCGAGGACAAGATGATTCGCCGGGTGGAGGGCATCATCAATTCCATGACGCCGACCGAACGGGCCAAGCCGGAACTCATCAAGGCAAGCCGCAAGCGCCGCATTGCCATGGGAGCCGGGGTGCAGGTGCAGGAGGTGAATCGCCTGCTCAACCAGTTTGAACAGACTCAGAAGATGATGAAGCAATTCACCAAGGGGGGGCTGGGCAAGCTGATGCGCGGCATGAAGGGGATGCTGCCCGGCATGGGGCGCTGAGCCAGGGGATTCAGGGTTTCAGGGATTCAGGGATTCAGGGATTCAGGGATTCAGGGATTCAGGGTTTGGGCGACGCCGGTTCGCCCATGGCCAGCTGGCGCTCGTAGCGCCACTGGTTCCAGGCGCCCCTGACCAGATTCGGGTATCCGGATTGACCCAGGCTGCCGTTGTAGCGGCCCAGGGCGCGGAACAGGTCGCCCTTTTCGATATCCAGGTAGTGGCGCAGGATGGTGCAGCCATAGCGCAGGTTGGTGCGCATGTGGAACAGGTTGTCATCGGGCTGGCCGATCAACTTGAGCCAGAAGGGCATGACCTGCATGTAGCCCCGGGCTCCCGCCGAGGACACGGCATATTTACGGAAACCGGATTCCACCTGGATCAGGCCCAGCACCAGCTGCGGGTCCAGTCCGGCCCGGGTGGCTTCGTAATGGATGGCGCGCAGCAGTTCCAGGCGGTACTCCTGATCGGGAATGCGCCTGGCAAGCCGGGGAGACATGGCGGAGAGCCAGTCCACGGCTTCCGAATAATCCTTGAAGGAACTGGCAGGGGGTTTCCTGTCGGCAATGGCGCCCGACAGGGCCGCCTGGACGCTGGCCGACATGGGTTCGTACTGTTGGGCTCCCGCCCATACCAGGGCGGGAACCAGGCATGGCAGCAACAGGGCGATCAGGCGGCGCACAGCTTTTCCTGCAGGAAGGCCAGGGCGGTATCGGCGGGGATCATGGTGGCTTCCTCATCCTGGCGGCCCTTGTATTCCAGCTGGCCGTTGGCCAGGCCCCGCTCGCCCACCACGATGCGGTGGGGCACGCCCATCAGTTCCATGTCGGCGAACATGGAGCCGGGCCGCTCGTCCCGGTCGTCCAGCAACACGTCCAGGCCGGCGGCCTCGAGTGCTTCGTAAAGCTGGTCGGCGGCGGCCTTCACGATTTCGCTCTTGTAGTAGCCCATGGGCACGATGGTGACCTGGAAGGGGGCGATGGCGGCGGGGAAGATGATGCCCCTGTCGTCATGGCCCTGTTCGATGGCGGCGCCGACGATGCGCGACACGCCGATGCCGTAGCAGCCCATTTCCATGATCTGGCTCTTGCCCTGTTCATCCAGGAAGCTGCAGTTCAGGGCCTTGGCGTAGGTGCTGCGCAGCTGGAAGATGTGGCCCACTTCGATGCCCCGGCAGATGGCGAGATTGCCCTTGCCATCCGGGGAGGGGTCGCCGGCCACCACCTTGCGCAGGTCGGCCAGCTCGGGTTCCGGGCAGTCGCGGCCGAAATTCACGCCACTCAGGTGAAAACCCGCGGCGTTGGCGCCGCAGACGAAATCGGCCATGACGGCGACGCTCCGGTCGGCAATGACCCGCACCTTTTCTGGATCCACCCCGACCGGCCCGATATAACCGGGCTTGCAGCCCAGGAATCGTTCCACCTCTTCTTCCGTGGCAAAGCGGAAGGGGTTGAGGCCGGCGATCTTGCCCGCCTTGATTTCATTGAGTTCGTGGTCGCCGCGCAGGAGCAGCAGGGCGAAGGTCCGGGGCCCCTCTTCGGGTTCGCTGACCACGGCGATGGCCTTGACCAGGCCGGAGAGCGGGATGTTCAGGAAGCCGGCCACGTCGGTACAGGCGGTCTGGCCCGGGGTGCTCACCTTGGCCAGTTCTGCGGTAGCGGCCGGGCGGGGCGTGGCAGGCGCCAGGGCCTCGGCCAGTTCCACGTTGGCGGCGTAGCCGGATTCCGGGCAGTAGGCGATGTCGTCCTCGCCGGTCTCGGCAATGACGTGGAACTCATGGGAGCCGGTGCCGCCGATCGAGCCGGTATCCGCCGCCACGGCCCGGAACTGCAGGCCCAGGCGGGTGAAGATGCGGCTGTAGGTGTCATACATCGACTGGTATTCCCGCTTCAGGTCCTCGAAGCTGCTGTGAAAGGAATAGCCGTCCTTCATCAGGAATTCCCGGCCGCGCATGACGCCGAAGCGGGGCCGGATCTCGTCCCGGAACTTGGTCTGGATCTGATAGAGGTGCAAGGGCAGCTGACGATAGCTCTTTACGTCGCGGCGCACCACGTCGGTGATGACTTCCTCGTGGGTGGGGCCGATGACGAAGTCGCGCTGGTGGCGATCCTTGAAACGCAGCAGCTCGGGGCCATATTTATCCCAGCGGCCCGATTCCTGCCAGAGTTCGGCAGGCTGCACGGCGGGCATCAGCAGTTCCAGGGCGCCCGCCTTGTTCATCTCTTCCCTGACAATGTTCTCTACCTTGCGCAGGACCCTGAGGCCCAGGGGCATCCAGGTGTAGATGCCCGCGGCGGCGCGCTTGATGAGGCCGGCGCGCAGCATGAGCTTCTGGCTGATGACCTCGGCGTCGGCCGGGGCTTCCTTGAGGGTGGCGAAGAAAAATCGAGAGGAACGCATGAGCAACGAGTCCGATATCCGGTAAAACTTCGATTTTACACCGGGCGGTAATTTTGCATGGGCGTCACAGTTGTGAAAGAATTCGCTTCAACCAAATATTTAGCAGGATTTAGCTATGCTCGACAAAGAGGGCTTTCGCCCGAACGTCGGCATCATTCTTTGTAACGCAAAAAACGAGGTTTTCTGGGGTAAACGGATTCGGGAGCATTCCTGGCAGTTTCCGCAAGGCGGCATCAAGCGGGGCGAAACGCCGGAACAGGCCATGTATCGGGAACTGCACGAAGAAGTCGGTTTGCTTCCCGAGCATGTGGCCATCCTGGGACGTACCAAGGGCTGGTTGCGTTATGAAGTGCCGACACATTGGGTCAAGCGTGAATGGCGGGGATCTTACCGGGGGCAGAAGCAGATCTGGTTCTTGCTGCGCCTGGTGGGACGGGACAGTGATGTCTCGCTGCGGGCCAGTTCCCATCCCGAATTCGACGCCTGGCGCTGGCACGACTACTGGATTCCCCTGGACACCGTGATCGAATTCAAGCGTGGGGTTTATTCCCAGGCCTTGAATGAGCTGGCGCGTTTTCTCGAAGCCGACAAGCGCAGGCGCCTGCGCCAGGAAAATCCATCATCCACACCGCCAGCGGCGGAGGGAAGGGAAGATGAATAGTTTCGTCCGTACCTTGTGTGCCCTGTTCCTGGCGGGGCTTGCCGTGCAGGCTCAGGCCGCCTTTGATGAGGAGTTTGAGGAAAAACCCTGGGAGGAGATTGCCGTTCAGCTGCCTCCCTTTCCCAAGGACGAAAACTTCCTCAGCTTTTATGTGAGCCCCACGGCCACCAACCGTTTCTTTCTCGACACCGAAAGTCTTTCTGTCGGCAGTGACGGCGTGGTGCGTTACGTCTTGCTGGCGCTCAGTGATTCGGGAGTGCGCAACATCACTTTTGAAGGCATGCGCTGCCAGACCCGGGAATGGCGGATTTATGCGGTAGGGCGGCCGGATGGAGGCTGGTCCAAGGCTCGGAGCAACCAGTGGAAGCCTGTTCGCGAGCAGGTCACCAACCGCCAGCATGCGGCCTTGTTTACCGATCTGCTCTGTCCCGATGGGGTGATTGCCTTCCGGGTCAGCGACATTCTGCGAGCCTTGAAGAAGGAGGGGCGGCCTTTATCCAAGGCTCCTTGATCAAGGCTCCTTGATCCAGCCTCCTTGATCCGGCCTCCTTGATCCGGCCTCCTTGATCCAGCTTGTCTGGCGTTGCCGACCCAGTTGCCAGCCCATTTTGCGCTGAATTTTGCATTGAATATCGGGCGCGGGAGTCCTGTTCCCTCTCCCGCGGGCCTTCTCCCTGAGTTGAATGCGCATGAGGATTTTGCCGTGATAGGCGCTATTGCCCTGGACGGCGATCCTGCTTGCACCGCTCACCTTGTCGGGGGCTTGGCATTTTATCTGCAGGGTGCATGCCTGCCAGCCCTCCTGGGCCAGCGGGAATCAGGACGGCCTGGGCCAGGATGCGGGTCAGGAAAACAGTAGCGCTTGGTTCACGTGGCTGCGGTTGGCTGCGGTTGGCTGCGGTTGGCTGCGGTTGGCTGCGTTTGGCTGCGTTTGGATGAAGCGGAGATCCCGAACCCGAAGCGCATGGCTTTGAAAGGAGAGGAAATGAACTGGAGTGACAGCTTGATCGTGGCGATCGACAAGGGCTTGCGGACCGTTTTTGCCGAGGCTCGCAGTGTCCGGCCGGTGCCCGGGGCGCAATTGCCCGAAGCCGGGCTCAATGATGCCGAGCGCCGCCATGTGGCGGCCCTGATGCGTATCAACCACGTCGGGGAGGTGTGTGCCCAGGCCCTGTACCAGGGGCAGGCCATGACCTCGCCCAACGAGCGGATCCGGGCTTCCCTGGAAGAGGCGGCCCACGAGGAAACCGAACATCTGGCCTGGACGGAGCAGCGTATCCGCGCGATGGGGGGGCGCAAGAGTCTGCTCAATCCCCTGTGGTATGCAGGTGCCCTGGCCATCGGCATGACGGCGGGACGTCTGGGAGACAGGTGGAATCTGGGTTTTCTGGCCGAAACGGAGCGCCAGGTCGAAGCGCATCTGGATCGCCATCTGGACAAGTTGCCGGCTCAGGATCAGAAGTCCTGGGCCATCCTCGAACAGATGAAGGTGGACGAGGTGAAGCACGCCGAGACGGCCGTGCGGCTCGGGGCTGCGCCCCTGCCGGGTCCGGTGAAGCTGCTGATGAAGCTCTCGGCCCGGCTCATGACCCGGGTGGCTTATCGGGTCTGAAGGCAGCAGCTGAAGGCAGCAGCTGGGGGCTGCAGTTGGGGGCTTCAGGCGACTTCGATGATGTCGAAGTCGTGGGTGATTGCCGCGGTTTTGCCCAGCATGATGGAGGCGGAGCAGTATTTGTCCTTGGACAGGTCGATGGCGCGTGCCACGGCCTCGGGCTTGAGATTCTTGCCGCTGACCCGGAAGTGAAAGTGAATGCGGGTGAAAACCTTGGGGTCGCTGTCTGCCCGCTCGGCCTCCAGGCGGACGTCGCAGCCGCTGACCTGGTGGCGACCTTTTTTCAGGATCATCACGATATCGAAGGCCGTGCATCCGCCGGTGCCGGCCAGCAGCATTTCCATGGGGCGGGGGGCCAGGTTGCGGCCGCCGGCTTCAGGCGCGCCATCCATGGTCACCATATGGCCGCTGCCGGTTTCCGCGACGAAGGACATGCCGCTGTCGGCGCCCATCCACTTTACGGTGCATTGCATCTTCATTCTCCAGGTAAGCAGCCGCTATTTTAGCTGAATAGCTGAACCACTGTTTTGCTGCCATGCACCAAAAATTCTGGCAGATTGGCGTGCTGGACCCGGAGGCAGGATTTAAAGAGTGCTTCAGTCGTTTCTTTAAAGACAACGATTCGCAATAAAATCAACAAGATATTAACGATAAGTTTATTTTATCCAGTCATTTTCAAGGAATTGTGCGCCGCACAATTTTCTTGCCTCGATCCTGTTTGTGGGGGATAATTCACCCATCGAAACAAGTTGTGGTGTCTCCTTCAAGTTGTTTTGACCTTTGTCTCCTCCACCCTCCTCCTTT
>NZ_JBASOH010000099.1:0-9902 GCF_049658005.1 Azovibrio sp.
TTCCTGCACCGGCGATGGCGATGGCGATGGCGATGGCGACGGGCCGGTCGGCGCACTCGGTGTACCGCAGGTAGGACAGAATCTGGGAGGTTGCAGGCCAAGATCGTGGCCACAGGATTTGCAGAACATGGATCCCTCGCTCGGAAAAATTCCAGCGGATTATGCCAAAGCGCGATGACAATAAAAAAACATTTTCAACGCCAAGGCGCAAAGATCACCAGGGAACGTGAAGGGAACGCGAAGAAAAGCCGCTCTCCACCCATCCGCCGGGTGGGCAGCGACGTGCTTCAAGCCTTTTGCCTTGGCGATGAAGTTTCAAGGTTGGCTGGAGCGCGGCCGGCCAGGCGCAGCAGGGGGGAAAGACCGATGATGGCCAGGAGCAGGAGCAGGGAAATCGCCAGCGCCAGCAGGGCTTGCTGAAAATCGTAAAGCCCCGTGTTGAGCGCCAGTTCCAGGGGCATCCAGCGCCGCTGCACCATCAACACCAGCGCCAGGCTCAAGGCGGCCCAGGGCAGCCAGTAGCGGCCTGCCCTGGGTAGCTGGCGCAGGGCCCAGAATGCCGCGAGCACCTGCACGCCCATGGCGTTCAGGAGACAGATGATCGTGATCTGGTACAGCGGCCAGTCAGGCATGGGCGGCCTCGACAGCGAGCCGCAACCGGGCCAGGGCGGTATCGAGGGTCGCCGCCGTGCAGCCGAAATTGCAGCGCAGCCAGCCCGGGGCGCCGAAATCGGCGCCGTCGGAAAAGCCCAGGCCATGCGCCTCGAAATGGGCCGCGGGCTTGGCGAGGTGGAGCTTACGGGCGTCGATCCAGCCCAGGTAGGTGGCTTCCACATGGCTCATGGAGAGGCCGGGCAGGCCGGACACGGCGGCTTCGAGCCGGTCCCGGTTCTGGCGCAAGTGGGTCAGCAGGGCCTGGTGCCAGGCGCCGCAGTCGCGGTAGGCCGCTTCGCAGGCGGCCAGGCCGAGCACATTGACGTGCGGCACGATGCCGGCCATGGCGTGGCCAAAGCGCTGGCGCAGGGCCGGATCGGGAATGACCGCGAAGGCACAGCCGAGGCCGGGGATGTTGAAGGTCTTCGAGGGCGCCATGAGGGTGATGCTCTGCGCCGCCGCCTCCGGCCCCAGGGCGGCAAAGGGCAGGTGCCGCCGCTCTGCATCGAGGATCAGGCCGCAGTGGATCTCGTCGGAGCAGACGATGAGGCCGTGCCGGCAGGCGAATTCGGCGAGCCGTTCCAGCTCCGCCCGGCTCCAGCAGCGGCCCACCGGATTGTGGGGGTGGCACCAGAGCAGCAGTTCCGTGTGCGCGCTGCAGGCTGCTTCCAGGGCTTCCCAGTCGAGCTGCCAGCGGTCGTCTTGCCGGGCCAGTCCGGCGCGCTGCAAGGGCCGCCCGGAATAGACCGGGGCGCTCAAAAAAGGCGGGTAGATGGGCGTCGTGGTAAGGACGCCGCCCGCCACCGTGCGGCAGGCGACGTTGAGGCCGGTGACGAGGCCCGGCAGCCAGACCAGCCATTCCGCCTCTACCTGCCAGCCGTATTCGCCTTCGAGGTGCGCCAGCACCGCCTCGATCAGGGAGGGCCAGGGAGCGCCGTAGCCGAACACGCCATGGCGGATGCGCCGCTCCAGGGCGGCAAGGACGGCAGGCGGGGCGGGGAAATCCATGTCGGCTACCCACAGGGGCAGCACATCCCGGCCGGCATACTTGCCCCACTTGATGGAGTCGGTGCCGCGCCGGTCCGGCACCTGTTCGAAGTCGAATTCCGCCAACTCAGACTTCCAGGTGCGAATACAGGGCCGTCGACAGGTAGCGCTCGCCAAAGGAAGGCAGGACCGTCACGATCAGCTTGCCGGCGTGTTCGGGCCGTCTGGCGAGTTCCAGGGCGGCACTGACGGCGGCGCCGGAGGAGATGCCGGCCAGCAGCCCTTCTTCGGTCGCCAGGCGGCGGGCGATGGCAAAGGCGTCGTCGTTGCTGACCTTGATCACTTCGTCATAGACGTGGGTGTCGAGGATGGCCGGCACGAAACCGGCGCCGATGCCCTGGATCGGATGCGGCCCCTTCTCGCCGCCGGAGAGCACCGGCGAAGCCGCGGGTTCGACGGCCACCACCCGGACGGAGGGCTTTCTTGCCTTGAGGGCTTGGCCGACCCCGGTGATCGTGCCGCCGGTGCCGACCCCGGCGACGAAGATATCGACCTGGCCGTCCGTGTCCCGCCAGATTTCCTCGGCGGTGGTCTGGCGGTGGATTGCCGGGTTGGCGGGGTTTTCGAACTGCTGCAGGATCAGGTAGCGGCTATCGGCCTCGGCCAGTTCGCGGGCTTTCTGGATGGCGCCGCCCATGCCGGCGGGGCCGGGGGTGAGGATCAGCTCGGCGCCGTAGGCTTTCAGCAGCAGGCGCCGCTCGCGGCTCATGGTCTCCGGCATCACGAAGGCACACTTGATGCCCCGGGCGGCGCAGACCATGGCGAGGCCGATACCGGTGTTGCCCGAGGTGGGCTCGAGGATCACGGTATCGGGGCCGATTTTGCCGGCCGCCTGGGCGGCATCGATCATGGCCACGGCGATCCGGTCCTTGACGCTGTGGGCGGGGTTGAGGAATTCCAGCTTCACGGCAAGCGTGGCGCCGCAGCCGGCGCTGATCCGGTTGAGGCGGACGAGGGGGGTGTTACCCACCAGTTCGGTGACGTCGTTGGCAATGTTCATGGAGCACTCCGGGTGAGGGGAAGGAACAAGTGTAGTGGCTACCTCCTGTCCCACAAAGACCCGGTAGCCAGATGCTTATTCCTCGAAGCGATAAACCGGCCGGTTCCGGAGGGTGGCCTGACCCGGCACGCGGCACGCCTAGAAAAATTCACAGGAAAAAAATCGCCCAGCCGAGGCCGGCGTCGTCGTGGGTCACCGCCGCGGCGCGCCAATCGGCTGCATGCGCGGAAATTGTCGGCATAATACTGTTATGTCGGACTGGAAGACTGAAAACAGAGGAAAGCTCAAAATGGCAATACACGATGATCCACGACAAACAGATTTGCGCTGGCACCTGGAAGAGATCGATTTCTCTTGTATCGATAGCGGGAGCGTGCGGGCGCGCGACGACATCTTTCTCCTGGTGTGCAGCGCCTCGTTCGTCGAAAGCGGCGCGGAGACCTACACCCATAATCTGGTCGACTATTTCCGGGGCGATGGCGAGGTCGGAGCATGGCTGGACGAGCAATGGAAAGTCGAGGAACTGCAGCATGGGCGCGCACTGAAAACCTATATCCAGCATGTCTGGCCCGAGTTCGACTGGGATGGCGCTTATGCCGATTTTTTCTCCGAATACGGCAAGCTCTGCAACTGCGACGAACTGGAGCCCACCCGGGGCCAGGAGCTGGTGGCGCGCTGCATCGTCGAAATGGGAACGACCACCTATTATCAGGCCCTCAATGCCGTCTCCGATGAGCCCGTGCTGCGCGACATCGCCTGGCGCATCCGCACCGACGAGGTGCAGCATTACAAGCATTTCTACCACTATTTCCTCAAGTACAAGGAACAGGAACATCTGCACCGACCGCATGTATTTGCCACGCTATGGCGACGCGTGGCCGAGCTGCGCAAGAGCGACGCCGATATCGCGCTCAGGCATGCCGCAGCCTGGCGCTTTCAGGGGGAAGATGAGGCACCGGCGTACGCGGCCATCCAGAAACAGGTGTATGACCTGATGCGCGCGCAATACCCCACGGATCTGGCGGTGCGCATGGCACTCAAGCCCTTGCAATTGAATGCGCGGCTGCAGCGCTGGACGGAGCGGCCCATCGCTGCCTTGGTGCAGCGGGTCTTCCTGAACTGACCGGACAAGCACAAAACGGCCCTGGCTTCTTGGGCCAGGGCCGGTTCTGCCAACTCACCGGGCGCGGGCGCGAGGCTTATTGCAGCAACCCCTCGGCTTGCAAAACCTTGCGCACCGCCGGCCGCTCGGCCACGCGCTTTTGAAACTCACCCAGGGCGGGAAAATCCGACAGATCCACCTTGGCCATACGCGCCCAGCTGGCAACGGTAAACAGGTAGGCATCGGCCACCGTGAAATTCTCGCCCAACAGGTAGGGCTGCTTTGCCAGCACGCCTTCCAGCAGGGCGAAGCGGCGGCGCAGGTGATCCTTGAGTCCGGCGCGCGTGGCCTCGTCCGTATCCGGCTTGAACAGCGGGCTGAAGCTCTTGTGCAACTCGGAGTTGATATAAACCAGCATCTCCTGCAGGCGGTAACGCGCCAGCGTGCCATTGGCAGGTGCGAGACCAAGCTCGGGCTTCAGGTCGGCCAGGTACTGCACGATCACCGCGCCTTCGGTGAGCAGCTGGCCATCGTCCAGTTCGAGCGCCGGCACGTAGCCCTTGGGGTTGATCTGCCAGAAATCACGGCCGGTCTCGGTGCGCTTGGCCATGAGGTCGACCTTCTCCAGCTGCAGGGGAATGCCGGCTTCCTCCGCCACGATGTGGGGCGAGAGCGAACAAGAACCAGGGGAATAGTAGAGCTTCATGCTTTATCTCCATATAGTTAAAGGAAACTACGCCTGAACGGCCGGATGCCGTCGCGGCGGAGCGTGCATTTTACACATCTGACCCGGTCTGCTTGCGAGCTGCCAGAATTTCCGGAGAGGGCAATCGCATCGATGCCAAACCATGCCAACGTTGCCGACTCTGCAAAAATGATCTTTCACGCTCAATGGCTTACGAAATGGATCAAGACAGTGGTCGATATCGCCCGTCGCAAGGTAATGGCGCACAAACTTGACCCGCTGTTGACCCGGGGCGCGACAAGCCCGGCTGTCCCATTCCTTGTCGATTCCGCCTGCACGGCACGATGCCCGGCCTTCTATACAATGGAGGCGCCCCGCGACCCGCCCCGGCACCGCCCTGGCCGATGCGTGCCCCCAGCCAACGCCCCAGCCAACGCCCCAACCAACGCCCCAGCCAACGCCCCAGCCACAACGCCCCAGCCACAACGCCCCAGCCACAACGCCTCAACCACAACGCCCCGGCCAATAAGCGAGCCCCCATGAACGTCCTGATCGTCCACGCCCACCCCGAACCGAAATCCTTCAACGCCGCGATGAAGGATCTCGCCGTCGCCACCCTCTGCGATGCCGGCCACGAAGTCGTCGTCTCCGACCTCTACGCGATGAATTTCAACCCCGTCGCCAGCGCGGCCGACTTCGGCCAGCGCGCCAACCCGGACTACCTCGTGTATGCACTAGAGCAGCGCCACGCCGTCGCCACCGCCAGCCTCGCCCCGGACATCGCCGCCGAATTGGAAAAGCTGCGCCGCGCCGACTTCATCCTCTTCAACTTCCCGATCTACTGGTTCAGCATGCCCGCCATCCTCAAGGGCTGGATAGACCGGGTCTTCGTCTCCGGCGTCTGCTACGGCGGCCGGCGCATCTACGACCGCGGCGGCCTCGCCGGCAAGCGCGCGATGCTGGCCTTTTCCCTGGGCGGACGCGAACACATGTTCGGCCCCGGCGCCATCCACGGCGAACTCGATACCCTGCTGCGTCCCATCGAACAGGGCATGCTCGCCTATGTCGGGCTCACCGTGCTGCCCCGCTTTGCCGCCTACCACGTGCCCTACCTGAGCGACGAAGCCCGCGCCGACTGCCTGGCGCGCTACCGCCAGCATCTCCTCGCGCTCGACACCCTCCAGCCCCTTCGCTTCCCGACGCTGGAGCACTACGACGAACAATTGCGGCCCAAAACCGCTTCCCCGGCAAGCGGCGACTGATGGGCGTCCTTTTTGCCCCTGAGCGCTCGCGAGCCATTCCCCGGCGCTCCGAACGGCACGCGCCGGATCGAAAAACCGGGGTGAGCGAGGTAGGGCAGGGGCATCGCCATTCACCCACCACGTTGCTCGCCAGTTCCAGAAAGCCGGGTTTGGCCCCTGGTGATTGAACTGGGAGCGGGCCTCGCGATCCCAGCGGCGCAGACATAGGCGTTTGCCCTCATTTTTGCCTACCCTGCAACGTAACTCCGGGCCTTGTCGGCGATAATGCCGACCGTGCATTTTTGGCAAGTCCGCTTGCCTATCAGATCGGACCGGATACATGCCTTTGACCCTTCCCCAACTCGAGCGCCACCTGTTCAAGGCCGCCGACATCCTGCGCGGCAAGATGGACGCCTCCGAGTTCAAGGAATACATCTTCGGCATGCTGTTCCTCAAACGCTGCTCGGACGTGTTCGAGCAGCGCCGCGAGGAGGTGATCCGCCTCGAAATGGAAGGCGGCAAGACCGCGGCCGAGGCGCGGCTGTCCGCCGAGAACCCGCGCTGGTACAAGAAGGAAGGCTCGTTCTGGGTGCCGCCGCAGTCGCGCTACGACTTTTTGCTGAACGAGGCGCACCAGAACGTCGGCGACGCCCTCAACAAGGCGCTCACCGGCATCGAAACCGCCAACACCAGCCTGTACGACGTTCTGGAGCACATCGACTTCACGCGCAAGGTCGGCCAGAGCAAGATCCCCGACATCAAGCTGCGCCAGCTCATCACGCACTTTGGCACCTACCGGCTGCGCAACGAGGATTTCGAGTTCCCCGACCTGCTGGGCGCCGCCTACGAATACCTGATCGGCGAGTTCGCCGACTCGGCCGGCAAGAAGGGCGGCGAGTTCTACACGCCGCGCTCGGTGGTGCGGATGATGGTTCGGCTGATCAAGCCGACGCTGGCCCACGACATCTACGACCCCTGCTGCGGTTCCGGCGGCATGCTGATCGCCGCCAAGGAATACATCGACGAGCACGGCCAGGACGGCCGCAAGGCCAATCTCTTTGGCCAGGAGTCGGGTGGCACCGTCTGGTCCATCGCCAAGATGAACATGCTGCTGCATGGCATCAGCACCGCTGACCTGCAAAACGACGACACGCTGGCCGAGCCGCGGCACATCGACAACGGCGAGCTCCGGCGCTTCGACCGCGTGCTCACCAACCCGCCGTTTTCTCTGCCCTGGGGCAACACCGAGAAGACGGCCGACGGCACGCCCGCCTGGGCGCCCAAGTTCCCCGAGCGCTTTCGCTTCGGCCAGGTGCCGCTGGGCGCCAAGAAGGCCGATTTGATGTTCCTGCAGCACATGCTGGCCGTCACCCGCGACGGCGGCATGATCGCCACCGTCATGCCGCACGGCGTGCTGTTCCGCGGTGGCGAAGAGAGGGCCATCCGCGCCGGCATCATCGAAGCAGACCTGCTCGAAGCGGTGATCGGCCTGGCGCCCAACCTGTTCTACGGCACCGGCATCCCGGCCTGCATCCTGGTCCTGCGCCAGCGGGTGCAACGCGGCGCGCAGCGCGTCAGCGGCAAGCCTGCCGAGCGCCAGGGCAAGGTGCTGTTCATCAACGCCGACCGCGAGTTCTTCGAAGGCCGGGCGCAGAACCACCTGCTGCCCGAACACATCGAGAAAATCGTCACCACCTTCGACGAATTCCGCGCCATCCCCGGCTTCTCGGCCATCGAAGGCAATGCCACGCTGAAACAGAACGACTACAACCTCAACATCCGCCGCTATGCCGACAACGCCCCGCCGCCCGAGCCGCACGACGTGCGCGCCCATCTGGTGGGCGGCGTGCCCAAGGCCGAGGTGGCGGACAAGGCCGGCCTGTTCAGCGCCCACGGCCTGGAGCCGCTCGACCTGTTCGTCGAGCGCGACGAAAAGTACCTCGACTTCAAACCCGAACTGGCCAAGCGCCAGGACCTCAAGCCCGCCATCGAGAACAACGCCGGGCTCCTGGCCAAGGAAGCCGCCATCCGCGCCGCCTTCGAAGCCTGGTGGCAGGCGCACAGCCCCCGCATCACGGCACTGGCCGGGCAAATGGACAACGCCGCCGGCCTGGTGGCCCTGCGCAGCGACCTGCTCGCCAGCTTCAGCACCGCGCTGGAAGCCATCGGCCTGCTCGACCCCTTTCAGGTGCGCGGCATCGTCGCCGGCTTCTGGAACCAGACCAAGTACGACTTCCTCACCCTGCAAGCGCGCGGCGCCAGGGGCGTGGTGGATGCTTGGCGCACCAGCATCGTCACCGCGCTGGAAGACAAGGCCGCCAAGGAAAGCCCGCTGGAGCACAAGCTGGTCAAGTTCCTGATGGGCGACTTCGTCGAGGCCATCGCCGAGCTGGAGGCGAAAAAGGCCGAGCTCGACAGCCAGATCAAGGCCGCCGACCCGAAGGATGTGGAGGGCGAGGAAGGCGAAGCCGCCGAGTCCGCCGAGGAGGACGCCGAGGGCGAGAACGCGGTGGACGAAGCCCAGCTCAAGGCGTGGAAGAAGGAACTGGCCGCGGTCAAAAAGCAGCTCAAGGCCAAGAAGGACAGCTTTGCGGCGCACATTGGCGCCGCCGTCAATGGCCTGTCCGCCGAACAGGCCGCCCAGTTGCTGCTCACCATCCTGCACGACGACATGCGCGCCCTCCTCGAGCGCTACATCGCCGCCCAGCGCAAGCAGATCGTTGCCGCCTTCGAGAACTGGTGGGACAAGTATCGCGTGACGCTGACCGAGATCGAGGGCAAGCGCGACGCGGCGGCGCGGGCGTTGCAGGGGTTTTTGAGGGGGTTGGGGTATGTCTGAGCAGATTCCCGCCTCAGGACTTGAATCATTTGCACTCTCCGATATTGCCCATGTCGAAATGGGACAGTCGCCTGACTCTCGATACGTTGTCGAAGATCCCTTTCAGGGCCACGCGTTCTTGCAGGGCAACGCAGAGTTTGGCGCGGTTTATCCGGAGCCTAAGTTCGGGTGCTTGCGGCCCGCGAAGGTATGCAAGGCTAACGATGTTCTGATCTCCGTCCGTGCTCCCGTTGGTGCTATCAACCTTGCAGACCGCGACTATTGCATCGGGCGTGGGCTGGCAGCCATTCGGTGTCAAGGGATCAAGCCATCGCTGCTGGGTGAGGTAATCGCTCGACAGTCCTTGGCCCTACGTCGTGTGGCACAAGGGACCACCTTCGAGGCGATCAACAAGAACGAACTCCTGTCGCTCATACTAAATCTGCCTCCAAGAACAGATTGGCCGAAGATTGCCGAGATCCTCGACACCCTCGACACCGCCATCCACGAAACCGAGGCGATCATCGCCAAGCTCAAGGCCGTCAAGCAGGGCCTGCTGCACGACCTGCTGACGCGCGGCATCGACGCCAACGGCCAACTGCGCCCGCCCCAGGCCGAGGCGCCGCACCTCTACAAGCCGTCGCCGCTGGGTTGGATTCCGAAGGAGTGGGATGTCAAACAGTTTGCGGACCTGCTGGCCGACGTTGATCCAGCCATGAGATCTGGACCTTTCGGTAGTGCACTGTTGAAGCAGGAATTAGTAGAAACGGGAGTCCCTCTTTTAGGGATCGACAACGTCCGTACCGAGCGATTCGTCGCTGACTACACGCGTTTCGTGACACCAAGGAAATTCGCGCAATTGGCACGCTATGCGGTTTCACCCAATGACTTGATGATCACGATCATGGGCACTGTCGGGCGATGTTGTCTCGTGCCGGATGATGTCGGTCAAGCCTTATCCTCTAAGCACACGTGGACGATTTCTCTGGATCAAGACGCCTACTCGCCTTACCTAGCGATGCTGCAGGTCAATTACTCGCCTTGGGTGGTGGGGCATTTCGCTAAAGATCAGCAAGGAGGGACGATGGCCGCCATTCGCTCGGAAACGTTGCGATCAGTTCGGCTTCCAGCTCCCCCGCGTGAAGAGCAGCGCCTTATGGAAGAGCGCCTTCATGAACTCAGCAAGCGTATTGATTTGGAGGTTGACTCGCTCGCAAAGCAACTTGCCGAGAAAGCCGGCCTCATGGACGACCTCCTCACCGGCCGCGTCCGCGTCACGCCGCTGCTGCAGGAGCCGCAACCCGCATGACGCCCCTGCTGCCGCCCGCCGAATCGCTGACGGTCGAGTTCAAGAG
>NZ_JBASOH010000100.1:0-9872 GCF_049658005.1 Azovibrio sp.
CGCCAAGCCGGGCAAGAAGAGCGCTTCCCAGCGGGCCGCCGGGGCAGTGGGTGACTTCATGGGCAAGATGGCCGGCAAGATTGGCAAGGCCGTGGATCAGGCCTCGGCCGGCATCAAGGCCTCGAAGGCAAAATCCAGGGCCAGGTCGGAGGCTAAGTCGGAAGCCAGGTCGGAAGCCAAAGCCGCTGCCAAATCGAAAGCCAGGGCCGGCAAGAAGAAGTAAGCGCCGCAGGCCTGTCCTGCGTTGCCGGGCAGCCGGAGTTCAAGCCGGGGTTCATCGAGCGTCTGGATGGCCCCGGTTTTCATGGCATAGACGGTAGAATCGGCTTTTGTCCGTTGTGAGAATGTCCATGTCTGCTGCCCGCCTGATCTTCGGTTTCCACGCCGTCATCGCCAAGCTGCGCCACGATCCTGACGCGGTGAAGGAAGTGCTTCTGGATGGGAGCCGGCACGACAAGCGGGCTCAGGACCTGATCGCTCACGCCGAACTCAAGGGCGTGAAGCTGACGCTGGCCGATGGCAAGCGCCTGGATGCGATGTTGCCCGGTGCCCGGCATCAAGGGGTGGTGGCCCGGGTCGAAGGCGGGCGCAAGGTGCTGCATCTCGATGATGTGCTCGATACCCTGGAAGAACCCGCCTTCCTGCTGGTGCTGGACGGCATCACCGACCCGCGCAATCTGGGTGCCTGCCTGCGGGTTGCCGATGCGGCCGGCGCCCATGCGGTGATCGCCCCCAAGGACCGGGCCGTCGGCCTCACCGAGGTGGCAGCCAAGACCGCCAGCGGCGCGGCCGAGACCGTGCCCTACCTGATGGTGACCAACCTGGCGCGCACCCTGCGCGAATTGAAGGAGCGCGACATCGAGGTGATCGGCACCGCCGGCGAAGCCGGGCAGGATCTCTACCAGGCGAGTTGGCCGGCCGCCACCGCCTGGGTGCTGGGAGCGGAAGGGGAGGGCATGCGCCGCCTCACCCGGGAAACCTGCGATCAGCTGGTGCGGATTCCCATGTTCGGCTCCGTGGAGAGCCTGAACGTCTCCGTCGCCGCCGGAATCTGCCTCTTCGAAGCCCGCCGCCGGCTGATCTGAGTGTCGCCGTGTCAATCATTCATTCCGTTTTTCAGAGGCATTTTCATGGACAGTCAAGCTTCCGGACCTGACGCCTGCCCGACCTCCTTGCGTCAGAAACTGCAAACCCGGGGCCAGGCGGTATGGCGCTCTCCCCGGGTACGCAAGAGGGGGCTGATTTTCGTGGGGCTGCTGGCCCTGTCTGGCCTGCTGGCTTACCTGTGGCTGCCCAGCTTTTTGCACGCCAAGCTGGAGCAGGTTCTGGCCGGGCAACTGGAGCGCCCGGTCACCCTCGGCAAGGTCGAGGTGCAGCCCTTTCGCCTTGAAGTCACCGTGCGGGATTTGCGCATCGGCAACCGGGAGGGCGATCAGCCCCTGGCCGGCTTTGGCGCCTTGACGGTCAATGTCAGTTCCGCCTCCCTCTGGCAGCTGGCGCTCGTTTTCGATGCGCTGCGGCTGGAACGGCCTTATGTCCATCTGGTGCGTCAGGCCGATGGCCGGACCAATGTTTCCGACCTGATCGAAAAGTTCGCCAGCACTGACGAAGAAAAGCAGCCAACGCCCGCGTTCGCGATCAACAACCTGGAAATCAGCGCGGGCCGCTTCACCCTGGACGACAAGGCGAATGGCAGCCGGCATGAGATTGCCGACCTCCATCTCGGAGTGCCGCGGCTGGCCTCCTTTCCGGGCGAGGTCGAGCGCCTGGTGCAACCCCATTTTTCCGCCACCCTGGATGGCGCGCCGATCAATGTCGCCGGGGAGGTGCGGCCCTTTTCCGAGCCGCGTGATGGGCGTCTGAAGCTCAAGGTGGAAGGGCTGGATCTGGCGCGCCTGGCCGCCTTTTCGCCGGTGCGCCTGCCCGTGCAACTGAAGTCCGCCAAGCTCGATGGCGATTTGCTGCTGGATTTCAGAAACGGTTCCAATGATGACAAGCTCGCCTTGTACGGCCAGCTCGGCCTGCGGCAGGTGCAGGCCCGTATCGCCAGGCTCGATGCCCGGCTTGGACGGCTGGACTTCAAACTGGAGGCGCCGGACCTGCTCCACGCCCCGATCCGTCTGGACACCCTCAAACTCGAACAGCTGGCTTTGCAGCGCCAGGGAGAAGCGCAAGCCTTTTTCAGTCTGGCCGGGATGAAGATCGACCGGCTCAGCCTCGATACCGGCAAGCGGCAACTGGGCGTCGGCACTCTGGGACTTGATCGGCTCGATTTGAAACTCGTCCGCAACAGCCCCGACAGCCTGGATGTGCTCGACACCATGAGTCAGATCCAGGCCAGTCTGGTCCCGGAAAACGGCCCGTCCGCCGCGCCCGCCGCCCCGGCCTGGCGCTGGACGGTGGCTGGGGTGAAGCTGAGCCAGGCGAAACTGGAGTTCATCGACCAGACCGTGGACAATCCCGTCCCCCTGCGCTTGCATGGCCTGGATCTGGACGTGGGCGCCCTTGCCTCGCAGGGTGGCGCAGCGATCCACCTGGAACTGGGCGGCAAGGTCAATGAAAACGGCAGCCTGGCGGTTGCCGGCCAGATCAATCCGGAGATTCCGTCCGGCGAATTGACGCTGGACATCAGCAGCCTCGACCTGGTGCCGCTGCAAGGCTGGATGCCGCACCACTTCAATCTGGTGCTCAGCAGGGGCGCGGCTTCGGCCAGGGGCCAGATCAAGTTTGGCGGGGCGCCGTTCAATGTGAGCTATCAGGGGCAAGGGCGTCTGGCCGATCTATCCCTGCTCGACAAAGAGACCAGCCGGTCCCTGCTGCGCTGGCAGAACCTCGACCTGACCGGGCTCGACTTCGATACCGAACCCCTGAAAGTGAAGCTGGAAGATGCGGCCCTGACCCGTTTCTTTGCCCGGCTGATGGTGACGCCCCAGGGGCGTTTTCATCTGGGTCAGTTGATGGGAAATGAGGCCGGGCCTCCCAAAGCGGCTGCCCCGGCCAGCCCCTCTCAGGTGTCCAGCGCGCCGCTGCCGGGCGAAGCGCCGGTCAGCCATGCTACCGCCCCCGCCGAGCAGGTCGCCGCGCTGCCGGCACGCAGCGCCCCGCTGCCCGTGCGCATCGGCCGCATCCGGCTCGAGGGTGGCACGGTGTTGTTCAATGACCTGTTCATCAAGCCCAGCTACAAAGCCAATCTCACCGGCCTTACCGGCCAGATCGGCCCCCTGGCGGCAGGAGAGCGGGGCAAGCTGAAGATCGAGGGCAAGGTGGACAAGACCGCGCCGCTCATGATTACCGGCGAACTGGAGCCGTTCAGCAAGGAGCTGTTTCTCGACATCAAGGCCCAGGCGCGCGGCATCGACATGCCCTCCTTCAGCCCCTATTCCGGCCGTTACATGGGCTACCTGATCCAGAAGGGCAAGCTCTCGGCGGATGTGAGCTACCATATCGAGAACGGCCTGCTGGAAGCCGGCAACCACCTCTTCCTGGACCAGTTCACCCTGGGCGAGCCGGTGGACAGCCCGGATGCCCTGGCGATCCCGATCAAGATGGGCCTTGCCCTGCTGAAGAACTCCCGGGGCGAGATCGAGATCGACCTGCCCATCAGCGGTTCCATCAATGATCCCCAGTTCAGCATCGGCGGCATCCTTTTGAAGGCGATCATGAGCCTGCTGGTGAAAGCGGTGACCTCGCCCTTCACCCTGCTCGGTTCCCTGTTTGGCGGTGGCGAAGAACTTTCCCATGTGGAATTTGACCCCGGCCTCAGCGCCCTCAGCCCCGAGGCGGAAAAACGACTCCAGGCCCTGAGCAAGGCCTTGATCGACCGTCCCGCCCTGACCCTGGAAGTAACCGGCATGGCCGACCCGGTGGCCGACTCCGAAGGCTATCGCCGAGTGCTGCTGGCGCGCCAGGTAAAGGCAAAGAAGGTGGCCGCCGATGTCGCCCAGGGCAAATCCGCGGCCCGGATCGGCGAGCTGACCCTGACACCCCAGGAATACGAAAAGTACCTGACCCAGCTCTATAAGGAAGCCAAGTTCGACAAACCCAGGAACATGATCGGCCTCACCAAAAGCCTGCCGGTCCATGAAATGGAAACCCTGCTGGTGACCCACATGGAGCTGGATGAAAGCGCCTTCAACGACCTGGCCGCCCGGCGCGGCAAGTTGGTGCGCGACTGGCTGGTGGAACAGGGCCAGGTGCCCTCCGAGCGGATCTTTGTCATGGCCCCGGAGGTGGGCAAAGGCGATCCTGCCAGCCCGGCCAACCGGGTAGCCTTCAGCCTGCGCTGAGCGGCGGCGGACAAGGCCTTGCTGCCCTAGCGCCTTGAGCCGATGCAGCTACTCAGCCCAGGCCCCGGCGCAACAAGGCGATTGCGGATGGTGTAGCGGATTTTGCGGATGGTGTCGCACCGCTTGAGCGCCTGATGTCGTGCGTCAGACGGGCGTGGGTTTCCGGCGCTCCGCCCCGAGCGTAGGGGCTGGGGTGGGCCGAGCCGTTCCCATGCCGCGCAGATAGGTGTCCAGCAAGGGAGCGGCGTAGGTTTCCAGGGGAAACATGTCGAGGTTCTTGGTCCAGTTGAAGGCCAGGCCATCCACCATGGCCATGAAGCCGATGGTGGCCTGATGGGGCGTGAGGCAGGGGTTCAACTGGCCTTTTTCCTGGGCCAGGGTCATGGCCTGTTCGATGATGTCGATGTGGTTCTCGCCCTCTTCCAGGTACTTCTGTCGCAAGCGGGCCATCTCGCCGATGTATTCGCACTTGTGCCAGAAGATTTCGAACACCTTGCGAAAGTTGGAATCCTCGCGGAGCCTGGTCAGAAATTCGAGGGTCGAAGCCCGCAAAAAACCCAGGGGGTCCTGCTCCATCAGCTGCTGGCGTTGTTCGCTTTTCAGGAGCAGGGGGCAGAACAGGCGTTCGAGCATGGCATTGAAGAGATCCACCTTGTTCTCGAAGTGCCAGTAGATGGCGCCCCGGGTGACTCCGGCTTCCTTGGCGATGTCGTTCAAGGAAGTCTTCGAGACGCCCTGGCGGCCAAACACATTCATGGCTGCATCGAGGATGTGGTGGCGGGTGACCTGAGCATCTTGCTTGGTTTTTCTGGCCATTACTTACTCGACGGCTTCCGGCCGCCAGCCGCCGCCCAGGGCCTTGAACAGGTCGACGGCGGCAGAGAGGCTGTTCTTGTGGCCGGCCAGGTAGAGCATCTGGGCGCTGTTGAGGCTGCGCTGGCTGTCCAGGACTTCCATGAAGCCGCTGTAGCCGGCCTCGTAGCGGGTCTGGGCGAGCTTGAGGGAGCGCTGGGCGGTATCCACCTGAGTGGCCAGGGCGATTTCCTCCTCGCTGTACTCCTTGAGGCGGATCAGGGCGTCGCTGACTTCCTTGAAGGCGGTCTGCAAGGTCTTCTGGTAGTTGGCAACGGCTTCCTTCTGGGCTGCCGTGGCCTGATCGACCCGGGCGCCGGTACGGCCCCCGTCGAAGATCGGCATGGCCAGGGCGGCGCCGTAGGACCAGATCGAGGCGCTGCTGGAAAACAGGTTGGAGAGGGAAGCGCTTTCGCTGCCCAGCAGACCCGTGAGGCTGATGGTGGGGAAGAAGGCGGACCGGGCCATGCCGATGCGGGCATTGGCGGCCACCAGTTGTTCCTCGGCCTGGCGCACGTCGGGCCGGACTTCGAGCAGGGACGAGGGCAGGCCCACGGGCGGCATCGGCGGCATCGGCAGCCGGGCGAAGTCCCCCGGCACGAGTTTCAGGCCGGGTTTGCCGGTCAACAGCGCAAGTTGCGTCTCGCCCACGCCCCGCTCGCGGCGCAGCTGGTTCACCTGGGCCTGGGCGGCGGCCACGGCGGATTCGGCCTGGGCCAGATCCAGCGCCGAGGCCGTGCCGGCATCGAGGCGCGCCCGGACGATCTTCAGGGTCTGTTCCCGGCTTTGCAGGGTTTCCCGGGTGGTCTGCAACTGGGCATCCAGGCTCAGAAGGCTCAGGTAGGTGTTGGCCACCTGGCTGGAAAGGCTGATGCGCAGGGCATCCCGGCCAAACTGGCTGGACAGGGCCATGGCCCGGGCGGCTTCGTTGCTGCGCCGGATACGGCCCCAGAGGTCGAGCTCGTAGTTGATGCCCAGGGCCATGCGCCGGTCGTTGGCGGTCACGGACCCTCCGGTGTTCTGGCCGGCCACGGTCTCGCCGCTGCTGCGGTTGCGGCTGGAGCTGCCGGAGAGGTCGACGGCGGGGAAAAACTCCGCCCGGGCTTCGCGGGCGGCCGCCTCGGCGGCTTCCATCCGGGCCACGGCGGCCTGTAGATCCTGGTTGTTCTCCAGGGCCTGGGCCACCAGTTCATCTAGCATCGGGTCGGAAAAGAGCTTCCACCAGTCGGGATTGACGGCGGGATTGGCCGAAACCGTGGCGTCGGCCGCGGGATTGGCTGCGGGATTGGCTGCGGGATTGGCTGCAGGGCTGGCTGCAGGGCTGGCTGCAGGACTGGCCGTGGGCGCATCCCGGTACTGCTCGGGCAGGCTGGAACCGGGGCGCAGGAAATCCGGGCCCAGGGCACAGCCGGAGAGCAGCAGGGCGGTGCCGAGGGAGAGCGCCAGGGGGTTCATGGAAGGCTTAGTCATGCGGGTTTTCCTCCTTGACATGGTGGTCGACGGCGCCTGCCGGAAGGGGCTGTTTGCCCCGTTCGAGCCACTTGAAGAAGATGGGAATGAACAAGGGGGCGATGAAGGTGGCGGCGATCATGCCGCCAAACACGCCGGTCCCCATGGACTGGCGCGCCGCCGCGCCGGCGCCGGTGGCCTTGACCAGCGGTACGACGCCGAGCACGAAGGCGAGCGAGGTCATGACGATGGGCCGAAAGCGCAGCCGCGCCGCTTCGAGGGCGGCATCGACCACATTCATGCCTTCGGCGTACTTTTGCGCCGCAAATTCCACGATCAGGATGGCGTTTTTGGAGGCCAGGCCAATCAGCACGACGATGCCGATCTGGAAGTAGATGTCGTTGGGCATGCCGCGGATCCAGATGGCGGTAAACGCCCCCATCAGGGCAAAGGGCACGGCCATGATCACGGCAAGTGGCAACGACCATTTTTCGTACTGGGCGGCGAGGATCAGGAACACCATGACGATGGCAAGGATGAAGGCCGAGGACGAGGAGCCGGAGGACTTCTTTTCTTCGAAGGCCTGGCCGGTCCAGGCGATCTCGTAGCCGGCGGGCAGGGTGGCGGCGGCCACCTTTTCGACCAGATCGATGGCGTCGCCGGAGCTTACATCGGGCCTGGAATCGCCCATGACCTTGGCGGCCAGAAAGCCGTTGAAGCGTTCCACCTGTTCCGGGCCGACCACCCGTTTCACCGTACTCACGGCAGAAATCGGGATCATGGCGCCGCTGCCGGCCCGCACATAGACCTTGCCCAGATCCTCGGGCTTCATGCGGTAGCCGGATTCGGCCTGCAGCTGCACCCGGTACACCTTGCTGCCCAGGTTGAAGTCATTGACATAAAGGGCGCCCATGGTGCTTTGCAAGGTGGCGTAGAGGTCGGCGATGGGGATTCCCAGGGAGATGGCCTTGGGTTCATCCACTTCCACGAACAGCTGCGGTACCGTGGGCCGGTAGAAGGTGGAGATGCGGGTGAATTCCGGATGTTTTTGCAGTTCGGCCATGAACTGCTGCACCACCTCGTTCAGGTTTTTGGCATCGCCATCGACCCGGTTCTGCACATAGACCTCGAAGCCCCCGGCGGTGCCCAGGCCCCGGATCGGGGGAGGGTTGAACACCAGGCCCAGGCCGTCGGGCTGCATCATGCCGATGCCCATGAACTTGCCGGCCAGTTCCTGGGCCTTGGCCTTTCGTTCCTTCCAGTCCTTCAAGGGGATGAAGAGGGTGCCGGCGTTGGGTTTGTTGCCACCGCCGATCAGGTCGAAGCCGGACACCACGAAGGTGTAGGCCACCGCCGGGTCATTGGCGATGGGCTGGCGCATGCTCTCACCCATGGCGGCGGTGCGCTTCAGGGTGGCGGCATCGGGCAGCATCAGGGCCGAAATCAGGTAGCCCTGGTCTTCCGCCGGCACGAAGCTGGCCGGCGCGGTGCGTGCCAGCAGCAGGGTCACGCCGATCACTGTCGCGAAGATCAGGGCGCCGATGATGCCGCGCTTCAGGATGAAGGTCACCGTGGAGGTATAGGAGCCGGTAAAGCGTTCGAACAAGCGGTTGAAGGGAGCAAACAGCTTCGATTCCTCGTGCTTGGACTTTAGCAGCAGGGCGCACAGGGCCGGCGACAGGGTCAGGGCGACGACGCCGGAAATCACCACGGACACGGCCACGGTGACGGCGAACTGTTTGTAGAGCTGGCCGGCGATGCCACCCAGGAAGGCGACGGGGATGAACACCGCGCAGAGCACCAGCACGATCGCCACCAGGGCGCCGGAGACTTCCTGCATGGCTTTCACGGCGGCGTGGTAGGGGGAGAGCTTTTCCTCTTCCATCAGCCGTTCGACGTTCTCCAGCACCACGATGGCATCGTCCACCACGATCCCGATGGCCAGCACCATGGCAAACAGGGTCAAGGTGTTGATGGAAAAGCCAAACAGCCACAAGCCGGCAAAGGTGCCGATCAGGGAGATGGGCACGGCGATCATGGGAATCAGGGTGGCGCGCCAGCTCTGCAGGAACAGGTAAACCACGGCGATCACCAGCAGGCCGGCTTCGATCAGGGTGCTGACCACTTCATCGATGGAGGCAGAGACGAAGCGGGTGGTGTCGAAGGGAATGATGTAGTCCATGCCCTCGGGGAATTTCTTCTTGAGCTCATCCATCTTGTCGATGACGAGATCGGCGACTTCCAGGGCGTTGGCGCCGGTTTGCAGGAATACCCCCATGCCGATGGTGGGCTGGCCGTTCAGGGTCACGCTCTGGTCGTAGTTGTAGGCGCCCAGTTCGACGCGGGCCACGTCCTTGACGCGCAGCACCCCGCCCGGACCGCTGGCGCGCACGATGATGTTGCCGAATTCTTCCGGCGTCAGCAGGCGGCCCTTGGCGGTCACCGTATAGACCAGTTGCTGGTCGGAGGGGGCCGGTTCCTGGCCGATCTTGCCCGCCGCATTCTGGGCGTTCTGGGCCTGGATGGCGCGGGCGATGTCGCTCGTGGTGAGGCCCAGTTGCGCCATCCGGTCCGGCTTGAGCCAGATCCGCATCGAGTAGTCCAGGGCGCCGAAGACGATCACGTCGCCGACCCCCTTGACCCGCTTGAGTTCATCCACGATGTTGATGCTGGCGTAGTTGGAGAGGTACAGGTTGTTGTAGCGCCCCCCTTCGGATTTCAGGGATACGATCTGGAGGATGTCGGTGGAACGCTTCTGGACGATCACCCCGTTACGGCGCACTTCTTCCGGGAGCCGGGCTTCGGCCGCCTTGACCCGGTTGTTGACGTTCATGGAGGCGGTGTCCACGTTCGTGCCGACATCGAAGGTGGCCGTGATGCTGACCGAGCCATTGGCCGAGGCGGAAGAATTGAAGTAGGAGAGCCCCTCCACCCCGTTCAACTGCTCCTCGATGGGCGCCGCTACCGTCTTGGCCAGGGTTTCCGCCGACGCTCCGGGGTAGGAGGCGGAAATCATGACCGTCGGCGGCGCGATTTCCGGATACTGGGCGACGGGCAGCACCTGGGAGGCCACCAGGCCGGCGATGACGATGACGATGGAAATGACCGAGGAAAAGATCGGCCGGTCGATGAAGAATTTTGATGACATGGCAGTTCCTCAGCCTTGCTTGGCCGGTGCGGCTTCGGTCTTGGCAGGGGCTTCCTGGGCCGGGGCTGCGCCTGGCTTGCCGCCTGGCGCGCCAGCGGGGCCGCCGGGGGCAGCGCCTGGTGCATGGGGTGCCACGG
>NZ_JBASOH010000101.1:0-17942 GCF_049658005.1 Azovibrio sp.
GGATGCCTGGCGCCACCCCGGCCGGCCGGAAGTCTTCAACCGCGACCCGGGCGCGCAGTTCACCCGCGCCGCCTTTACCGACATCCTGAAACGGGAAGGCGTGCTCATCCGCAAGGAGGGTCGGGGGCGCGCCTTCGACAACCGCTTCGTCGAGCGGCTCTGGCGCAGCGTCAAGCACGAAGACGTGGATCTGAAGGGCGATGCCTCGATGGGCGAATCGATGCTCGGCCTGACCGCGTATTTCGGTATTGCGCCTTCTACAACGCCAAGCGTCCGCACCCGTCGCTGGGGCAGAAAATGGGGCAGAAAATGGGGCAGAAAATGAGGTAGAAAGCGCCCGATATTGTCTATCGGAGCGGCGCCGGCGACGGTGCCATGAACGTGGCCAAGTCTGGCGGCGTGAGGGAGCCATCTCTCACCAAGGCAAGTTCAGAGGCCACGGCAACAACCGCAGCAAAGGCAAAACCGGGGGCAGCGCCTTTTAGCTGCGAGTGAAGTCGAATGTGCAACTTGAACTGACGGCAGGACTGTCTTGACTCAGGGGGTCACTTCACAGAACGCCCTCCTTCTCTGCACAACCGCCGGATTTACGCCACTTCGCCTTGAACACGAGAGCTTCGCGGTCATTCGCCCGCTCGCCCTGCTCGGCAGCGCCTTCAATCCGGTTCTTGTCTATCGGCTCGCAGATTACGCACCAGGCTTCCCCCCACGTTCGGTCACCCTCACGTAGTTGCGTTTCACTTCGCTCGCTGTGATCAACTTACGGAGGGACTTGAGCCGCTGCCCCATGCTGGGCGCAAAAAAACCCGTTGATTCACAACGGGTTTTTGAATGTTGGCGGAGTGGACGGGACTCGAACCCGCGACCCCCGGCGTGACAGGCCGGTATTCTAACCAACTGAACTACCACTCCTTGCTGCTCACCTCGACATGTCGGGGTGACTTGAAACCTTGGCGTCCCCACGGGGATTCGAACCCCGGTACCTACCGTGAAAGGGTAGTGTCCTAGGCCTCTAGACGATGGGGACCCGGACTCAGCAGATCGGCGTTTCTGCCCATTTCTTTCGATACTTTTTTCGAGCTTTTTTCGAGCTTTTTGGTGGAGGTACGCGGGATCGAACCGCGGACCTCTTGCATGCCATGCAAGCGCTCTCCCAGCTGAGCTATACCCCCGCCTCGAAAGAAGGCCGCATTATAGAGAGCACTTTATGGGTTGTAAACCCTTTTCATTGCTGATGCTCCATTTTCTGCGGATTTCCTTGGTTTTCAACATTTACTCCCGGTAAGTTACTCCCGGTAAGGCGCCAGTCGGGCCAGAGCGGTTTCCCGGCCGATCAGGGTCACTACGGCATCCACGGAGGGGGTCTGGGTCTGTCCCGTCAGCAGTACCCGCAGGGGCATGGCCAGCTTCGGCATTTTCAAGCCATGCCTGGCAACGGTCGCCTTGATCAGGGCTGCGATGGCGGGGGTTTCCCAAGCTACCTGTTCCAGACCCACGGCAAAATCCGCAATGGCAGGTCTGGCTTCGTCACTCAGGTGCTGGGCCAATAGTTCCGGGCTGGGGTGGATGTCGATATAGAAGACTTCCAGGGCATCGGCGAGCAGATTCAGGGTGTTGCAGCGATCCACATAGAGGGCCACGGCCTGGGCCAGATCGGGACCCTTGCCGGTGTCTATGCCGCGAGCCTGGAGGCGGGCGGCAATCCTGGCGGCCAGGGCTTCCGGCGGCATTTGCTTCATGTAGTGGTGATTCAGCCACAGCAGTTTTTCCGTGTTGAACTGGGCGGCAGAAGGCGTGATGTGGTCGAGATCGAACCATTCGGTAAATTGTTCCCGGGAGAAAATTTCGTCATCGCCATGGGACCAGCCCAGACGGGCCAGGTAGTTGTTGACGGCTTCCGGCAAAAAGCCGTCTTCGTCGTACTGCATCACGGAGACAGCGCCATGGCGCTTGGAAAGCTTGGTGCCGTCGTCGCCGAGAATCATGGAAAGGTGGGCGTACTGGGGCACGGTGGCGCCCAGGGCCTTGAGGATGTTGATCTGGCGCGGGGTGTTGTTGACATGGTCATCACCGCGAATGACATGGGTGATCCCCATATCCCAGTCATCGACTACGACGCAGAAATTGTAGGTGGGGGTGCCATCGGTCCGGGCGATGATCAGGTCGTCGAGTTCGGCGTTGGCAAACTCGATGTGACCCTTGACCAGGTCATCCCAGGCTACCGCGCCTTCTCGTGGACTCTTGAAGCGGATCACCGGGGCAACGCCGGCCGGGGGTTGGGGCAGGGTCTTGCCGGCTTCGGGGCGCCAGCGGCCATCGTAACGGGGCTTTTCACCGCGGGCGCGCTGGGCTTCGCGCAGGGCATCCAGTTCTTCCGCGGACATGTAGCAGGGGTAAGCCGTGCCCGCAGCCAGCATCTGCTGGATGACTTCCTTGTAACGATCCATGCGCTGCATCTGGTAGTAGGGGCCTTCGTCGTAATCCAGACCCAGCCAGGCCATCCCGTCGAGAATGGCCTGTACGGCTTCCGGGGTGGAGCGGACTACATCGGTATCTTCGATGCGCAGGATGAACTGGCCGCCGTGGTGGCGGGCATAGGCCCAGGAGAACAGGGCAGTGCGGGCGCCGCCGATGTGGAGAAAGCCGGTGGGGCTAGGAGCGAAACGGGTACGGACCATGATGAGCAATTCTGTCTGGCAAAAAGGACCCCATTGTATACGAGCGAAAAAGTTTGACGGCACTCTACGGCTATGATTAAATGCGCGCCTTCCGAGACATCGGGTGGTTAGCTCAGTTGGTATGAGCACTGCCTTCACACGGCAGGGGTCACTGGTTCGAGTCCAGTACCACCCACCAATAAACCCTTGTGAATCAAGGTGTTGTTAAAAAAGCCCGACTAAAATGGCCGGGTTTTTTTTCGCCCTTTTTTCCGCCCTTTTCCCGGGTTCATCTTCCGCCCTTTTCCCGGGTTCATCGGGTTCATCGGGTTCAATGTCCCGGATTTTTCCCAAGCTGCCGCCAATCAATCGCCAGCCGGTGGTCATCCGCCGGCTGAGGGCTTTTGTGGCTGACGCGTGACGGTGACGCCTGAAGTGGTCTTGAGCCGGTTCTCGAGTGTCTCATTTACCCGGGTTTGCCCGTCCCTGGGCGGCCTTGATTGCATCCGTCTGCCCGGGGCGCCAGGGGTCGCGCTTGCGGTCGGTAAAGGAGCAACCCGATTGCCGCGAGAGCGGCGAATGCGGCTCCGGCGCTGAAGGTGGCTGCGGCGCCAAACAGGCTCCATAAGGCCCCCGCAATGATGCTGGCCAGCAAGAGCGCGCCGCCGCTGGCCAGATTGAAAATTCCGAAGGCCGTGCCGCGCAGCTCGGCAGGCGCCGTGTCGGCCACCAGTTTTGCGAGCAAGCCCTGGGTGAACGCCATGTGCAGACCCCAGCATGCCGCGCCGAGGAAGGCCAGCCAGGGCGACGCCGCCAGGGCCAGCACGACATCGGCAATGACGAGCACCCCGAGCCCGAACAGCAAGAGCGTTCGCGCCGAAAGCCGGTCGGCCGCCGCGCCCGCCGGATAGGCCGAGGCCGCGTAAACCACATTCATGACGATCATGATGATGGGCACCTGGCCGACCGCGAGTCCAAGGTCCTGCGCGCGCAGGATCAGAAATGCCTCACTGAAGCGCGCGAGGGTAAAAACCGCTCCGAGCACGACGACGAGCCAATAGTGCAGCGGCAGGCGCCTGGCATCCGCCAGCGTCGGACGATCCCGGCCGCCCGGGGCCGGTGCCGGGGATTCGGGCTCGCGCACCGCGACGATCAGCAGCAGCAGCGCGATCAGCGCCGGCGCCACCGCCACCCAGAGCACGGCCTTGATGTCGTTCGCGAACCAGAGCATGAGTCCCACCGCCAGCAAGGGCCCGATAAAGGCCCCGGCGGTGTCGAGGGCCTGGCGCAGGCCGTAGGCGCCGCCGCGCAACTTTGTCGGCGTGATGTCGGCGATCAGCGCGTCGCGCGGCGCGCCGCGAATGCCTTTGCCGATGCGGTCCGCAAAGCGCGCGCCAAAAACCCACCCGATCGTGGTGGCGAGCGGAAACACCGGCTTGGTCATGGCGCTCAGCCCGTACCCCAGCACGACGAGAACCTTGCGTTTCCTGAAGTAATCGCTGATGGCGCCGGAAAACACCTTTGTGATCGCGGCGGTGGCTTCGGCAATTCCTTCGATGAGGCCGATCGTCATCATGGAGGCGCCGAGTACCGTGGCCATGAAGATCGGCAGCAGGCTATGGACGAGCTCGGAGGAAATGTCCATGAACATCGAGACGAACCCCAGCACCCAGATTTCCCTCGGCAGGGCGCGATAGATGCTTCGGGCGGAGGCGGGTGATTCAGGCTTGCCCGGTTGCGATGACATCATGAAGCTCCATTTTGGCGGTATGGCGCCAGTTCAAGGTAAGGACGCAAAGTGGTAAGGACTCAATGTGGTAAGGACGCCAAGTAGTAAGGACTCAAAGTCAAAGGGGCGGCGCGGCTTGCGCGGCGTTCGTGTGGACTGTCGGTGGACTGCCGGTGCGGACGCCGCTGATTTTAGCGGGATCATTTCAGAGTTTCAGAGCGCAGGCTTGCGGGGCTCCCGGCTGACTCATGACCGGTTTTGCCGTCGCGCAACCCTTCAAGCAGCAGCTCGCGCGATCCGGATGCGGGGCGATTCCGGCCAGACTTGATGTAATATCATGATTCTTTTTGAAAAATCCAAGATCCGGCGGCACCCCGCTACAGTTTGATTGTACTTCGGGACCAGGCCCCTTCGACTTCTTTGAGCCTCGCCATGAACTTTTTGTCCTTGAAACTTGAACTCGCCCGTTTTTTCCGGAGTGTGATGCTGCTGGTTTTTCTGGCAGCCATGGGCATGGCGTGGGGGCAGCAAAGCCTGGAAATCCTTGAACTCAAGCATCGTACTGCCGCCGAGGTGTTGCCGGCCCTGCAACCTTTGCTGGAGCCGGGAGCCAGCCTCTCTGGCATGAATGACCAGTTGTTTTTGCGGGCATCGGCGCGCAACCGCGCGGATATCAAGCAGGCCCTGGCGGTATTGGATGTGCCTCAGCGGCGCTTGCTGATCCGGGTGAGTACGGATCGCAGCACGGTGGAGCAGGATCGTGCCGCCCGGCTTGCCCTCGCCGCCCGCATTCCGGGGGAGAGTCGGGTTGGCGCGAGGATTTACGATAGCCGCAGCGCCGGTAGCGCAAGCGGCACCCAAATGGTGCAGACCGTGGATGGCGGCCGGGCCTTCATTCAGGTGGGGACTTCGGTGGCCATTCCCATGCGCCATGTGGTGCTGACCCCGGGAGGTGCGGTCGTGAGCGAGGGGGTGGAATATCGGGATATTGCCCAGGGGTTTTATGTGGAACCCAGGGTATCCGGCAACCGGGTGACTCTGGACATCAGCCAGCAGATGGATACGCCGGGCAATCGTGGCCTTGGGAGTGCCCATGTCCAACGTCTGGGCACCACTGTTTCTGGCCGTCTGGGAGAGTGGATGCAAGTGGGTGGGAGCGGACAATCTGCGCTGGAGCGGGGCAGGGGCATCGTCTCCCTTTCCACGGATGAATCACGTTCTGAGCGCAGCATCTGGCTGCTGGTGGAAGAGTTGCCCTGACCGGCAGGGGGAACCCTTTGGCAGTGGGCGGGTCTCCTGCATGGACTCTTTGAGAACTGCCGCTCGACATGCTGATCTTTGACAATGCCTTTTGCCGGGAACTCCCCGGCGATGCGGATGAACGTAACGTAGCTCGCCAGGTTCACGGGGCCTGCTGGTCCCGGGTGATGCCCACGCCTGTGGCTGCACCGCGCCTTCTGGCCTATTCCCGGGAGATGGCCGGGCGCTTGGGGCTGCAAGAAGGATGGCTCGGGGCGCCTGAAAACCTGGCGGCCTTCGCGGGTAACGCCATTCTGCCGGGCATGGAGCCTTATGCCTCCTGCTATGGCGGGCATCAGTTCGGGCATTGGGCCGGGCAGTTGGGGGATGGGCGGGCGATCAGCCTGGGCGAGGTCGTGAATGAGGCCGGGGAGCGCTGGGAGCTGCAGCTCAAGGGGGCCGGGCCGACGCCCTTTTCGCGCCGGGCGGATGGACGGGCGGTGCTGCGTTCCTCGCTGCGGGAATTTCTGTGCAGCGAGGCGATGCACCACCTCGGGGTGCCGACGACGCGGGCGCTGACCTTGGTCGGCACCGGGGAGGAGGTGCTGCGCGACATGTTCTATGACGGCCATCCCGAACTCGAGCCGGGGGCGGTCGTGTGCCGCGTGGCGCCGTCCTTCCTGCGTTTCGGCCACTTCGAGTTGCCGGCCGCGCGGGGGGATCTGGCGCTACTGCGGCGCCTTGTGGATTTTGCCGTGTTGCATCACTTTCCTGCGTGGCAGGGCAAGCCCCTGGAAGACTGGTTTCAGGAAGTCTGCGAGCGCACCGGCAGGCTGGTGGCGCGCTGGATGCAGGTGGGCTTCGTGCATGGGGTGATGAATACGGACAATATGTCCCTTCTTGGACTGACGATCGACTACGGCCCCTACGGCTGGGTGGAGGATTTCGATCCGGGCTGGACGCCCAACACCACCGATGCGGCAGGGCGCCGCTACTGTTTCGGGCGGCAGCCGGAAATCGCCCGCTGGAATCTCGAACGTCTGGCTGAAGCCCTGGCGCTGCTCCATCCGGGAGGGGATCTGTCGTCCTCTTTACGGCATTATGACGAAGCCTATCATGCCGAGCTCGCCCGCCTCTTCGCCGGGAAACTCGGCTTGGCCGAATGGAAGGATGGAGATGCGGAGCTGCTGGGAGAGCTCTTTGAGCTGATGCAGGAAGGGGAGTTGGACATGACGGAATTTTTCCGTCAGCTTCCTCATGTCGATGACGAGGAAGCGGCCTTGGCGCACCTGGCGCAGGCGGCCTACCGCCCGGAACGCTGGCAGGGTGTGGCGATGGGCCTACACGCATGGCTTGGGCGTTACCGCCAGCGCCTGGCCCAGGAGGGGCTCGCGGCCGGGGCACGGCGTACTGCCATGAACACCTTCAATCCCCGCTATGTGCTGCGCAATTATCTGGCGCAGCAGGCGATCGATGCGGCCGAAGCGGGAGATGTCAGCCGGATCGAGGCGCTGCTGGAGGTCCTGCGTCGTCCCTACGAGGAGCAGCCGGGCCAGGAGGCTTTTGCCGCCAAGCGGCCTGAATGGGCCAGGAGCAGGGCAGGTTGTTCCATGCTCTCCTGTAGTTCATGAGGGATCACGCCTCCCGGGTGCTGCTCAGCAGGTAATTGATGCTGATGTCCTGTCCCAGGCGGTAGGTCTTGCTAAAAGGGTTGTAACTCATGCCGGTCGGGGCTTCGGGCGTGAGGCCTGCTTCCCGGCACCCGCGTGAGAGTTCCGAAGGCTTGAGGAAGCGGGCGTAGTCGTGGGTGCCCCTGGGCAGCATTTGCAGGATGTATTCCGCGCCGATGACGGCAAAGAGGTAGGCCTTGGGGTTGCGGTTGAGGGTGGAAAAGAAAACCTTGCCGCCGGGTTTGACCAGTTGCGCACAGGCGCGGATGGTGCGGATCGGGTCGGGAACGTGTTCCAGCATTTCCAGGCAGGTGACGACATCGAAAGCAGCCGGGCTTTCCTCGGCCATGGCCTCTGCGGAAATGTTCCGGTAAGTCAGCTGTAAACCACTTTCCAGCATGTGCAGGCGGGCGACTCCCAGCGCTTTCTCCGAGAGATCGATTCCGGTCACCCATGCGCCCCGGGCTGCCATGCCCTCGGAAAGCAGGCCGCCGCCACAACCCACGTCAATCACGGTTTTTCCGGCCAAGTCGATCTGGCGGTCGATCCAGTCGAGGCGCAGGGGGTTGATTTCATGCAAGGGCCGGAATTCGCTGTTGGGGTCCCACCAACGATGGGCGAGTTCGCCAAACTTGTGCAGTTCTTTCGGGTCGGAATTGGTCATTGGGATACTCGGTGGCAGCTTGGGTCAGTTGAAATGAAAAAGCCCTGCGCGAGCAGGGCTTTTGCACGGCACGGCAGATCTTACTTGGTGCCGATCACTTCGATATCGACGCGACGATCGGGTTGCAGGCAGTCGACCAGCTTCTTGTTGCGGCCGCTTTCAGCGCCCATGTTCTTGCACTTGTCGCCGGTCACGGGCTGGGTTTCACCCTTGCCTTCGGTGTAAACACGGTTGGCTTCGATGCCCTTGCCAACCAGGTATTCCTTGACGGCGGCGGCACGCTTTTCAGACAGCTTCTGGTTGTAGGAGTCCTTGCCGATGCGGTCGGTGTGACCCACGGCCAGGATGACTTCCAGCTTCAGTTCCTTGGCCTTGGTCAGCACTTCGTCCAGCTTGGCCTTGCCTTCGGGGCGCAGCACGGCCTTGTCGAAGTCGAACAGGGCGTCAGCGGCCAGCGTGATCTTGTCGCCAGAAGGCTTCACGCCAGAGGAGGCTGCAGTACTACTCTTGGCCGCAGTTTTGGAGCACTTTTCAGCGGGCAGCAGATCCTTGTCGCACTCGCAGCCAGCAGGATCGTTGGCGGCAGCAGCAGGGGTCCAGTAACCGGTGCGCCAGCACAGGCCGGTACCGCTGGTGGCGACGGCATCGCGCTGGTCGATGATGTAAACACGCTCCTGAGCCTGAGCAACGCCGGCTGCCATGCCAATGCTGGTCAGTAGGGCCATGGCGATAGATTTCTTGGCAAATTTCTTGATCATCTTATGTTTTCCTCGCAGATTATGAAAAGACAGAACGTCTCGAATCAGGCCTTTGCCATGAAAAGCATCTCATCATGGCTCAATCTTCAGGCTAGACCTGATCCTATTCTGCCATAGGCGCGCCGAGTTTTTCAAACTCACTTCATCCGCATTGACTCCCTTTTTGCTGAAAACACAACACTTGCCATGTACCCGGACCTGGCTGACGTGTTCCCGGCCGGCGCAACAATGCGGCAGGCGGGAGATGAGATCGAAGCCGGGCGCAAGTTCGCGTGTGCTTATATGAATGGCGTACAGGCCGGCGGATTTGCGTGCCGGGCTGAGGGACCCGGCCGGGCATGCCTGCATGGCGTCTGGCATGGGAGGCTTGGCAGGTATCGAGCATGCTAAAATGGCAAATTCCGTTTACATCAACCCATAAAGATCTGCCGGCCATCTTGCCCAGGCAGTAGAGAGACCATGGAACCATTCGCCAAGGAAACCCTTCCCGTCAGTCTTGAGGACGAAATGCGCCGTTCCTACCTCGATTACGCCATGAGCGTGATCGTGGGCCGGGCCCTGCCGGACGTGCGGGACGGTCTCAAACCCGTGCATCGGCGCGTGCTGTTTGCCATGCACGAGCTGGGCAATGACTGGAACCGGGCCTACAAGAAATCCGCCCGTATCGTTGGCGACGTGATCGGTAAATATCATCCCCACGGCGATACGGCGGTGTACGACACCATCGTGCGCATGGCCCAGGATTTTTCGCTGCGCTACATGCTGGTGGATGGCCAGGGCAACTTCGGTTCCGTGGATGGCGACAACGCGGCGGCGATGCGGTACACGGAAGTGCGCATGGCCCGCATCGGCCATCAGTTGCTAGAAGACATCGACAAGGAAACTGTCGATTTCGGGCCCAATTATGACGGCTCCGAACAAGAACCCCTGATCCTGCCGGCCCGGATTCCCAATCTCCTCATCAATGGCTCCTCCGGCATCGCCGTGGGCATGGCCACCAACATCCCGCCCCATAACCTGAATGAGGTGGTGGCGGCCTGTCTGGCCCTGCTGGAAAACCCCGATCTGACTACGGATGACCTGATCGACATCATTCCCGCTCCCGATTTTCCCACCGCCGGCATCATCTACGGCGTCGCCGGGGTGCGTGAGGGCTATCACACCGGCCGGGGCCGGGTGGTGATGCGGGCCAAGACCCACTTCGAGGAGATCGACCGGGGCAGCCGCCAGGCCATCATCGTCGATGAGCTGCCTTATCAGGTGAATAAACGCACCTTGCTGGAAAAGATCGGCGAGCTGGTCAATGAAAAGCGCATCGAGGGCATTTCCGATCTGCGCGACGAGTCCGACAAGTCCGGCATGCGGGTGGTGATCGAACTGAAGCGGGGCGAAGTGCCGGAGGTGGTGCTCAACAACCTCTACAAGATGACTCAGCTGCAGGACACCTTCGGCATGAACATGGTGGCCCTGGTCGATGGTCAGCCGCGTCTTCTCAACCTGAAGCAGATGCTCGAATGCTTCCTCGCCCACCGCCGGGAAGTGGTGACCCGCCGCACCGTCTTCGAGCTCAGGAAGGCCCGGGAACGGGGCCATATCCTCGAAGGTCTGGCCGTGGCGCTCTCGAACGTGGACGAGATCATCGCCCTGATCAAGGCGGCGCCGACTCCGGCCGATGCCAAGCGGGAGCTGATGGCCCGCCTGTGGAAGAGCCCGGTGGTGGAAGAAATGCTGCAACGGGCCGCGGCCGATGCTTCCCGGCCCGACGGTCTGGCGCCCGAATACGGGCTTTCTTCCCAGGGCTACCGGCTCTCCGACGCCCAGGCCCAGGCTATCCTGGAACTGCGCCTGCAGCGCCTGACCGGCCTCGAACAGGACAAGATCGTGGCCGAATACAAGGAGGTGATGGAGAAAATCGCCGACCTCATCGACATTCTCGCCCGGCCCGAGCGCATCACCGGGATCATCTCGGCCGAGCTGGTGGCGATCCGCGACCAGTTTGGCGACGAGCGCCGTTCCGAGATCGTCAGCTACGCCCAGGATCTGGGCATCGAGGATTTGATCACGCCGCAGGACATGGTGGTGACCCTGTCCCACACCGGCTACATCAAGTCGCAGCCCCTGGCCGACTACCGCGCCCAGCGCCGGGGTGGGCGCGGCAAGCAGGCCACGGCCATGAAGGATGACGATTTCATCGACCATCTGTTCGTGGCCAACACCCACGACTACATCCTCTGCTTTTCCAACCGGGGCCGCTGCTACTGGCTCAAGGTCTACGAGGTGCCCCAGGGCAGCCGCAACAGTCGCGGCAAACCGATCGTCAACATGTTCCCCCTGGAAGAAGGCGAGAAGATCAATGCCATCTTGCCGGTGAAGGAATTCTCCGACGACAAGTATGTGTTCATGTGCACCGTCAAGGGCGTGGTCAAGAAGACTTCCCTGTCCAACTTCGCCAACCCGCGCAAGGCCGGCATCATCGCCGTCGATCTGGACGAGGGCGATTACCTGATCGGTGCCGACCTCACCACCGGCAAGAGTGACATCGTGCTCGTCTCCGACGGCGGCAAGGCGGTCTGGTTCGGCGAGGATGAAGTGCGCCCGATGGGTCGCCAGTCCCGGGGCGTGCGCGGCATGACCCTGCAGGAAGGCCAGAGCGTGATTTCCCTGCTGGTGGCCCAGAGCGAGGATCAGACCGTGCTCGTGGCGACCGAGAACGGCTATGGCAAGCGCACCCGCCTGGGCGACTTCCGCCGTTCCAGCCGCGGCACCCAGGGCGTCATGGCGATTGCCGCGAGCGAACGAAACGGCAAGGTGGTGGCGGCGAAGCTGGTCACCGACGAGGACGAGGTGATGCTGATCACCACCGGCGGCGTGCTGATCCGCACCCGGGTGTCCGAGATCCGTGAACTAGGCCGCGCCACCCAGGGGGTGACGCTGATTTCCCTGGATGCGGGCGAAAAGCTCACCGGCCTCGAGAAGGTGGCGGAAACCGGCGAGGACGAGGAGGGCGCCGAAGGGGCCGGAGCCGAAGGAGAAGCGCGCGTCAACAACCCTGGCGAGGAAGGAGAAGCCTGATGCATCGAGTCTGGAATTTCAGCGCCGGGCCGGCGGCCCTGCCCACCGAGGTCCTGCTGCAGGTGCAAGAGGAACTGCTGGACTGGCAGGGCGCCGGTTGCAGCGTCATGGAAATGAGCCACCGCGGTAAGGAATTCACCGGCATCATCGAGGCCGCCGAGGCGGATCTGCGCGAGCTGCTGGACATTCCTGCCGATTACAAGGTGCTGTTCCTCCAGGGTGGCGCCACCCTGCAGTTTGCCCAGGTGCCGATGAATCTGCTGGCCGGCCTTGCGGACGAGCAATCGGCCGACTACATCGTGACCGGCGCCTGGTCGAAGAAGGCGCTCCAGGAAGCCCGGCGCATCGGCCAGGTGCGCCAGGCGGCTTCCGTGGAAGTAAAGGGTGAGGTGGCCGATGGCTTTACCCGTCTGCCGCGGGCCGGGGAACTGGACCTGGACCCGGATGCCGCCTATCTGCATGTCTGCACCAACGAGACCATCCACGGGGTGGAGCTGCACGATGACGCGGCCCTGGCGGCCTGGGTCCCGGCAGGGGTGCCGCTGGTGGCCGACATGAGTTCCCATATCCTCTCCCGCCCCCTGGCGCTGCGCCATTACGGCCTGATCTACGCCGGGGCGCAGAAAAACATCGGTCCGGCCGGGCTGACCCTGGTGATCGTGCGGCAGGATCTGCTCGGCCGGGCGCCGGCGGGCATTCCCACACTGATGGACTATCAGGTCATGGCGGAGAACGGCTCCATGCTCAACACCCCGCCCACCTTCGCCATCTATGTCGCCGGGCTGGTGTTCCAGTGGCTCAAGCGCCAGGGTGGCCTTGCCGCGATGCAGGCGATCAACCGGGAAAAGGCGGCGCTGCTCTATGCCGCGATCGATGCCAGCCAAGGCTTCTACCAGAATCCGGTGGCGGCCGATTGCCGCTCCTTCATGAACATTCCCTTTACCCTGGCGCGGCCCGGGCTCGATGCCGAATTCCTCGCCCAGGCCAGGGCCGCCGGACTTTTGGGCCTGAAGGGGCACAAATCCGTGGGCGGCGTGCGTGCCTCCCTTTACAATGCCATGCCCCTGGACGGCGTCCGGGCCCTGGTCCATTTCATGAACGATTTCGCCGCCAGGCACCCCTAAGCACTTATGAGCGATTCACTGCAACAGGAACTGGCGGGCGTCCGCCAGGAAATCGACCGCATCGATGCCCAATTGCTGGAGCTTCTCAACCGCCGCGCCCGCTGTGCCCAGCAGGTGGGCGAAATCAAGGCCCGGCACGGCGAGGCCGGCCACATCTACCGGCCCGAGCGCGAGGCCCAGGTGCTGCGCCGCCTGCAGGAACTCAATCAGGGGCCCTTGCCGGATGAGAGCATCACCTTGTTCTTCCGCGAAGTGATGTCCGCCTGCCTCTCCCTGGAAGAGCCTTTGGGCGTGGCTTTCCTCGGCCCTCCGGGCACCTTTTCCGAGTCCGCCGCCATCAAGCAGTTCGGTCATGCCGTCCGGCTCCTGCCCTGTGCCTCCATCGACGAGATGTTCCGGGAGGTGGAGGCGGGGCATGCGGAATACGCGGTGGCACCGGTGGAAAACTCCACCGAAGGCGCCGTGGGCCGCACCATGGACCTGCTCCTGCAGACGCCTTTGCAGATTTGCGGCGAGGTGGTGGTGCGCATCCACCAGAATCTCCTCTCCAGGGCGCCGGACCTGAAGTCGGTGACCAAGGTCTATTCCCATGCCCAATCCCTGGCCCAGTGCCATGAATGGCTGAACCGGATGCTGCCCGGGGTGGAGCGCATCGCCGTGGCCAGCAACGCCCTGGCGGCCCAGATGGCAGCCGAGGAACCCGGCGCGGCCGCGATTGCCGGAGAGGCGGCGGGGGAGCGTTACCGGCTTCAGGTGCTGGCCGCCAACATCGAGGACGAGCCGAACAACACTACCCGCTTCCTGGTGCTGGGGCGGCACGATGCCGGCATTTCCGGGCACGACAAGACTTCCCTGATCATGTCCGCCCCCAACCGTTCCGGCGCCCTGCATGATCTGCTCAAGCCTTTTGCCGAAGCCGGCGTCTCCCTGACCCGGCTTGAATCCAGGCCGGCCCGCCAGGGCCTGTGGGAGTATGTCTATTACGTGGACGTGGAGGGCCATCGCCAGTCTCCCGCCCTGGGCGCTGCCTTGCAGGAACTGGCCGGCCGGGCGGCCTACCTGAAGGTGCTGGGCTCCTATCCCATTGCTGTCTATTGAAAATTCCGAGGTATCCATGTCCCTAGCCGATCAGGCCCTGCCCTATGTGCGGGCCATTTCCCCCTATCAGCCCGGCAAACCCATCACTCAGCTTGCCCGGGAGATGGGCCTGCCCGTGGAGCGCATCGTCAAGCTGGCCTCGAACGAAAACCCTCTGGGCATGAGCCCGCTCGCCAGGGCGGCCGTCCAGGCGGCGATGGATGGCATCGAGCGCTACCCGGACCCCTTTGAGCTGATCCAGGTCCTGGCCGAGCGTAATGGGGTGGAACCCGGCCAGGTGGTGCTCGGCAACGGTTCCAACGACGTGCTCGACCTGGCGGCCCGGGTGTTTCTCGACAGCGGCCGCTCCGCCGTCTCGGCCCAGCATGCCTTTGCCGTCTATGCCATTGCCACCTTGTCGGTGGGGGCCGAGAACGTCGTGGTTCCGGCCCGCCATTTCGGCCATGATCTGGAGGCCATGGCCGCCGCCATCCGCCCCGATACCCGGCTGGTGTGGATCGCCAACCCCAACAATCCCACCGGCACCTTCCTGCCCCGAGAGGCCCTGCGCGGCTTTCTTGCCAAGGTGCCGGCGGAGGTGATCGTGGTGCTGGATGAAGCCTACAACGAATATCTGGCCCCGGCCGACCGGCACGATACCGTGGCCTGGGTGAAGGAATTCCCGAACCTGATCGTCATCCGCACCTTTTCCAAGATCTACGGCCTGGCGGGCCTGCGCATCGGCTACGGCATTGCTGCGGCGCCGGTGGCGGAGCTGATGAACCGGGTGCGCCAGCCCTTCAACTGCAACAACCTGGCCCTGGCCGCCGCCCAGGCCGCCCTGGACGATCACCTGTTTGTGGCCGAAAGCTACGAACTCAACCGCCAGGGCATGGAGCAGATCGTGGCGGGCCTGAAGCGCCTGGGCCTGGAACACCTTCCTTCCCATGGCAACTTCGTCACGTTCAAGGCGGGCGATGGGGCGGCGGTGAATCAGAAGCTGCTGCAGCAAGGCGTCATCGTGCGGCCGATCGGGGCTTACGGCATGCCCGAGTGGCTGCGGGTGACCATCGGCACGGCCCCCGAGAACCGCCGCTTCCTGGAAGCCCTGGAGCAGGCCCTCTGAACCCCTGCCGCCGGCTGGCGGCTTTGCCAAGGATGCCGGATACCGATATATGCCGGATAACGACATGAACGACTCTCCCGCTGCTTTCGAGCATGGCCCTGAATTCGGCAAGATCGTGATCTTTGGTGTCGGCCTGATCGGCGGCTCCTTTGCGCTGGCCTTGAAGTCGGCCCGGGCCGTGGGTGAAGTGGTGGGCTTCGGCCGCCGTCCCGCCAGCCTGCGCGAGGCCCAGGACATGGGCATCATCGACCGGGCCGGCATCAATCCGGCCCACGAGCTGGGGGATGCGGACCTGGTGCTGATTGCCACTCCCGTCGGGCAGATGCCGGACATCTTCGCCCAGATCGCCCCCTACCTCGGCCCCAATACCGTAGTGACCGACGGTGGCAGCACCAAGGCCGACGTGGCCGCCGCGGCCCGGGCTGCCTTCGGGGATCGCCTCGGGAAGTTCGTGCCGGCCCACCCGATTGCCGGGGCCGAGAACAGCGGCGCCGCGGCTTCCCGCAGCGACCTCTACCAGGGCCGCAAGGTGGTGGTGACGCCCCTGCCGGAAAATGGCGACGAGCAACTCGACCGGGTCAAGCGGGCCTGGTCCCTGTGCGGCGCCGACATCTACGAATTGACGCCCGAGCAGCACGACCGGGTATTTGCCGCCGTCAGCCATCTGCCCCACCTCCTGGCCTTCGCCCTGGTGCGGGACCTGGCCGGGCGGCCCGATGCGCAGCTATTCTTCGATTTTGCCGCTTCCGGCTTCCGGGATTTCACCCGCATTGCCGCCAGCCATCCGGAAATGTGGCGGGACATCTGCCTGGCCAACCGGGAAGCCCTGCTGGGAGAAATCGATGCCTATCAGGCCCAGTTGAACGACTTCAAGGCGGCCCTGGCCCGCAACAACGGCGACTATCTGCTGCAGAGCTTTGCGGTAGCCCGGGAGGCCCGCCGGGCCTGGGGCGACCAGCAGATGCGCTGATCTTTCTTGGCAGCTCACTCAACTGATTAGGACGACACGGCATGGAATTCATCGACCTGCCCCAGATGATCTCGGCTTGCGGCACGCTCCGCCTGCCCGGTTCCAAGAGCATTTCCAACCGGGTGCTGCTGCTTGCCGCCCTGGCCGAGGGCGAAACCGAGGTGCGCGACCTGCTCGCCTCCGACGACACGGCGCGGATGCTGGAGGCCCTGCGCAGCCTGGGCATTGCCGTCACCGGACTCGGCGAGGGCGCCTGGCGCATCCGCGGCTGTGGCGGCAACATCCCCGTCCGGCAGGCCGAGCTTTTTCTCGGTAACGCCGGCACCGCCTTTCGACCCCTGACCGCGGCCCTGGCCCTGGCCGGGGGCGACTATGTGCTCAAAGGGGTGGCGCGCATGCACGAGCGGCCCATCGGCGACCTGGTGGACGGCCTGCGCCAATTGGGCGCCGATGTCGGCTATCTCGAGAAGGAGGGCTACCCGCCCTTGCGCCTCAAGCCCGCCCAGATCCGTGCCGGCAACGTGGTGCGGGTGCGCGGCGATGTCTCCAGTCAGTTCCTCACCGGGCTATTGATGGCGCTCCCCCTGGCCGGGGCAAGGACCACGGTGGAGGTGGTGGGGGAGCTGATCTCCAAGCCCTATATCGAAATCACGCTCGCCACCATGGCCCGTTTCGGCGTCCGGGTCGAGCGCCAGGGCTGGCAGTCCTTTACCGTGCCGGAGGGGGCGAGATATGTGTCGCCCGGCAGCCTCTACGTCGAAGGCGATGCCTCCTCGGCCTCTTACTTCCTCGCCCTGGGCGCCATCGGCGGCGGTCCGGTGCGGGTGGAAGGGGTGGGGCGGGATTCCATCCAGGGGGATGTGCGTTTTGCCGAGGCCCTGGCAGAGATGGGCGCGGTGATCCGCATGGGCCCCAACTGGATCGAGGCCCGCGCCCCGGCCGAAGGGCTTACGGGCATCACCCTGGACTGCAATCACATCCCCGATGCCGCCATGACCCTTGCCACCACCGCCCTCTTTGCCCGGGGCGTGACCCGGCTCGAGAACATCGCCAGCTGGCGGGTCAAGGAAACCGACCGCATCGCCGCCATGGCAAAAGAGCTGGGCAAACTCGGCGTGACCGTAAACGCGGGGCCCGACTTTCTCGAGGTGCAGCCTCCGTCCCCTGAGCGGCCGCTTCGGCCTCAGGCCATCGACACCTATGACGACCACCGCATGGCCATGAGTTTTTCCCTCGCCGCCTTCGGTACGCCCTTACGCATTCATGATCCGGGCTGTACCGCCAAGACCTTTCCCGATTACTTCGAGCGGTTTTCCGAAGTGACCCGGCCGGCCCCGGTGATCGCCATCGACGGCCCCACCGCCTCGGGCAAGGGCACCGTCTCCGCCCGGGTGGCGGCGGCCCTGGGCTTTCATTATCTGGATTCTGGCGCCCTCTATCGGCTCACCGCCCTGGCGGCCCGAAAGGCCGGGGTGGCCTGGAGCGATGAACGGGCTCTGGCCGAAGTGGCGGCGGGCCTCGAGGCGGAATTCCGGGACGGCCGCGTTTTCCTCGCGGGCGAAGAAGTGGGGGAGGCCATCCGCAGCGAGGAAATGGCGGACGGGGCCTCGCAGGTCGCGGCCCTGCCGGCCGTGCGCGCAGCCCTGCTGTTTCGCCAGCGCGCCTTTCACCGGGCGCCGGGCCTGGTCGGGGATGGGCGGGACATGGGCTCCGTGGTGTTTCCCAAGGCCACCCTCAAGGTCTTTTTGACCGCCAGCGCCGAAGTGCGCGCCGAGCGGCGCTACCAGCAGCTGCGGCAGGCCGGCCAGCCGGCCGACCTGGCCACCATCCTGGCCGAGCTGCAGGCCCGCGACGCG
>NZ_JBASOH010000102.1:0-6262 GCF_049658005.1 Azovibrio sp.
AGCCGGAACTGCTGGCGCTGGGCCAGGCCTGGCGCCAGGCGCTGGGGCGGCGGCCGGTCTGGCTGGCGGCCAGCACGCGGGAGGGGGAGGAGGCGCTGCTCCTGGATGTCCTGAAGGCGCTGGCCGGGGCCTGGCCCGGCTTGTTGCTGGTCCTGGTGCCCCGCCACCCCCAGCGCTTCGAGGCCGTCGCCCAGCAGCTGGCGCAGGAAGGTCTTGCCTGCCAGCGCCGCAGCCAGGGGCTGCCCGGCCGCGAGCATCAGGTCTGGCTGGGGGACAGCATGGGGGAAATGGCGGCCTATTACCGCCTCGCGGATATGGCCTTCATCGGCGGCAGCCTGGTGCCGCTGGGGGGGCAGAACCTGATCGAGGCGGCCGCCTGTGGCTGCCCGGCGCTGGTGGGGCCGCATACTTTCAACTTCAGCCAGGCGACGGAGGATGCCATCGCGGCGGGGGCCGCCCGGCGCGTACGCGATCCGCTCGAATTGCGGCAGACGCTGGAAGCCTTGCTGGAAGACCCGGACAGCCGGGAGAAAATGGGGCAGGCGGGGCTTGCTTTCTGGGCGCGCCATCGGGGTGCCACCCGGCGCATCCTGGATCTGATCAGGAGCGATCTTCCTGCAGCAGGGCGTTGATTTCCTGCAGGTCCGCCTCATCCAGGGCGCCCACGGCCGACTTGAGCCGCAGGCGGGCCATCAGGGTTTCGTGGTAGGCCCGGGCCAGGTCGCGCCGGGTCTGGTATAGCTGCTGTTCGGCATTGAGCACGTCGATGCTGATGCGCACCCCGACTTCATAGCCGAGCTTGTTGGAGTCGAGCGAGGCCTGGGAGGATTCCTGCGCCGCTTCCAGCGCCTTGATCTGGGCCAGCCCGTTGACCACGCCCAGATAGCTTTGCCGGGCACTCAGGGCCGCGTTGCGCCGCGCCCCTTCCAGGCTGGAAAGCGCGGCATTGTAGTTTGCCGCCGCTTCGCGCACCCGGGAGGAGACCGCGCCGCCCTGGTAGATCGGCAGGTTCAGTTGCAGACCGATGTTGTTCGCGTCGATATCTCCCACCCCGCCGATGTTCTGGGCATTGTGGTTGCGGCCCACGTTGGCCACCACATCGAGGGTCGGATAGTGCCCGGCCCGGAGCCGCTGGACTTCCTTGGCGGCAATCTCGCTGTTCTTCTGCTGAATCTGGACCGCCGTATTGTCCTTCTGGGCGGCCTCCACCCAGGGCGCCAGCTGGGGCGGCTGGGGGGGCAAAATGGGTTTGGCCGCATCGAGGCTGGCAAGATGCGCCGGCACCTCGCCGATGAGGACCCGCAGCGCCTCGCGCCTGACTTCCAGATCGTTCTCGCTGGCAATTTCCTGAGCCCAGGCCAGATCGTAGCGGGACTGGGCCTCGTAGGTGTCTACGATGGTGGCGGTGCCGACCTCGAAATTGCGCTTGGCCTGCTCTAGTTGCTGGGCAATGGCGACCTTCTGCGACTGGGCGGCACGCAGATTGACCTGGGCCGTGAGCACATCGAAATAGGCCTGGGCCACGCGCAGGATCAGGTCCTGCCGGGCCTGCACGAACTGGGCCTCGGCCAGCGCCACGCCAAGCTTGCCCTGATCATAAGCGGCCCAGTTCTGCCAGCGGAACACGGGCTGGCTCAGGGTCAGGGTGTAAGCGTTGCTGTTGTAACGGCGATCGGTCTTGACGCCATTGTTTTCGACCTCGTTGTCGTTCCAGGTGGTGTTGCCGGACAGGCTGAGGCTGGGCAACAGGCCGGCCAGCCCCTGCGGACCGCGTTCCCGGCCGGCTTCGAGATTGGCACGGGCGGTGGCGAAGGCGGCGTCGTATGCCTGGGCCTGGCGGTAGACCTGCATCAGGTCCATGGCCCAACCCGGAGAGGCCAGCAGGAGCAGGGGCAAGAGCCAGCCGAGTCGTGTCATTGGCGTCTCATCAGTAACGCGGCATGGTGTGATCAACCACCTGGGCCCAGGCTTCGACGCCGCCTTCGAGGTTGTACACCCCGCTGCAGCCCCGGGATTCGAGGAAGAGGGCGACTTGCTGGCTGCGCCCGCCATGGTGGCAGATGCAGACCAGCGGCCCTGGCGCCGGCAATTCCTGCAGGCGGAGCGGCACACTGGCCATGGGTATCAACTGACTGCCGGGAATGTGGCAATACTCATATTCCGTGGGTTCCCGGACATCGAGCAGGAACGGCCGGGGCCGGGCGGCGTCGGCCAGCCAGTCGGCCAGTGCGCGGGCGGTGATGCGCTGCATCAGAACTGGAAGGCCGGGGCGGGGCTGAAATTTTCCAGGCAGGGCGCCAGGGTTTCCAGCACATTCACGGTGTTGAAGCTGTCTTCCCCGGTGCGGCGGATCAACTGGAGCCGCATCACCGGCGCCGTGCCGACCACGGCGATCAGCCGCCCGCCTGGGCGCAACTGCCCGAGGATGGCAGCGGGAACGGCCGGAATGCCGCCCGAAATGGCGATCACATCATAAGGCCCCCGGGCCGGGAAGCCCGCGCAACCATCCGCCGTTTCCACGGTGACATTGGTGATGCCCGCCCGGGCCAGGTTGCCCCGCGCCATGTCGGCGAGTTCGGGATGGATCTCGAGGCTCACCACATGCTCGGCCTTGGCGGCCAGCAGGGCGGCCATGTAGCCGCTGCCGGCGCCGATTTCCAGGACCTTGTCACCGGGCTTCACCCCGAGTTCCTGCAACTGGCGGGCTTCCATCTTCGGGGTCAGCATCACCTGCCCATGCCCCAACGGCAATTCCAGGTCGGCAAAGGCCAGGGCCTTGCAGGCGGGCGGCACGAATTCCTCCCGCTTGATGATAAACAGCAGGTCCAGCACCGATTGATCCAGCACATCCCAGGGACGGATCTGCTGTTCGATCATGTTGAAGCGGGCTTGCTCGATGTTCATGGCGATCTCCAGGGCTGCCGTGTTTCAGAGCAGCCTGATATTGAAGTTGGGATGAATGCGGATTATAGCGCAGGCTCGTCCCGTCAGCCCCGGACGGCAGAGGCGGGGGCCGGAAGGATTGGATCAAACGGCCATGGCCGGGCTGTAGCGGCCGGGCGTTGGCGGGGTAGCGCCGCGTTTTTCTGTCCATTTTCCTGCCCATTCTCCTGCCCATTGAGGCGGCTTGGGCGGGTTTTGTGCCTCTGCGCTACCTGGCAATGCCAAGGAACACGGCCAGGCAGCGGTCGATTTCCACCCGCGTGTCGGGATCGATTCGTCCGAATGCCGGGCCGGGTTATCCGGATTTGGCTGTGTTTTAGACCTCACAGCTTGCCCGCTTCGAGTAATTGAATCAGTGTGTTTATATCCGCACCGTAGTTCTTCGGTGGACCGACGTGTTCATGTGGGTCAAACACTTTCGGCGGTTTGGGCGGACGGACGATAGCCCGCTCCATTACCATTGGAACACCGTACCCTATGGCGTCGTCTGGAAGGCCGTAGGCCAGTTCTGGCTCCCGTTTGCGCTCGAACTTCGGGCGGGACAGTTTGTGTTTGTGCGCTCCTTCCGTAAACAGGATTTTTGCTCGCAACGCTTCAAAGCTGTAACCACGTCCGAGCCGGTTCATCACCCTGATGAGTCCGTTCAAACACTCGACGTACCCTGATGTGATATGGTGCTCGAAGTGATTCAGAATCATGGGTTGCCAGTTGCTCCATGCCCGGATAATGTCTGAGAATGGTTCACGAACCTCCGGCGTCACGCTTCGATACCAAGCCTCGTAACGCTGCATTGCCTCTTGTGCGGTTGCGGCCTCATAAATCTCAAAGAACCCCTCCTTGAGTCTGTACGCCTCTCCCAGTGCCGGATAGTTCTTGGTCCAACCGTCGAGATTCAATGCTTCCTTGTCGGTCAGGTCGCGCTGGCGTTTCAACAGCACGAATCGGTCGTGCATCAGTCCTCGCCGCTGCTTTGGCATCAAGTCAGCTCTCAACGACTTTCTGACCTTCTCTATCGCATCATTTGCCATCCGTACAACATGGAATTTGTCGATGACAATACGAGCATCCGGCAACACTGCTTGCACCGCATCGCGATAGGGTGTCCACATGTCCATTGCGACGTACTGCACCATTCCTTTGTTCGGCAGGTTGGTCAGGTACTTTGCTACCGTGTCCTTGTTCCTGTTTGGGAGCATGCCCACGATGGTGTCGTTCTGAATGTTGGACACGACGCAGCGCGGCTTGATGAGGTGGATTTCATCAATCCCCATCCACTTTGGTGTCTCGAAGCGGAATTCAGCTTCCAGTTCGTTTACATAGTCGCGGAAGATGTTGCGGATGGTCTTCTCATCCAGTCCGGTGTCGTCAGCAATGCTGGCGAAGGTGCGCTTTAAACTCTGTTGTCCGATCCACTTGGTCAGCCGGTTCGTCATTTCACGCTTGGCGTTGACCGCTGGCAGCGTCTCCATGAAGGTCTTACCGCAGGACTGGCAACGCCAGCGGCGGGTGGCTGCGACGAAAGTCGCGGCCTGTTCCACCATTTCTTGCGCATCGCTCAGTTCCACCGGATCGCCTTCATAGTCGGCCACGTAACGAAAGGTCTCTGCGTGTTTAAGGAGACGCCCCATTTCCTTCGGCAGTGGCCCGTTCTTGACGAGTCGATCACTAAAGGCATTGAGGACGCCCTTGTGTGTTTTGCCGATTTCGGCTCCCGAGACAAGCAACGCGGCGCGGGACCGCTTCGAACATGGCGTAGTAGGCACGATTGCATGCGCCGTCTGTGTCGCCGGTATCGAGCAGCACCTTGGCAGACGCGGCAGCCTGAGCGGCTTTTGCCATCAAATCCTGTGCCTTCACAGCCTGACCCCTTCGCGGGCAATGTTGTGCAGCAAGGCCGGATTCGAGAAACGCTCCGGGTGCTCCCATTCATCCACCCACACGGGCAGGGGCGATATGTTGATGCCCGTTTCTAGCAGCACGTCATAAGCCACATCGGCCATCGCCAACGTCGTTGGCAGCAATCTTTGGTGCTCACCGGTCAGCAGCACGGCAACGTCCGCGTCGCTGTCGGGTCGGTGCGTGCCACGGGCACGACTGCCATAAACGATGGCTCCCGCCATGCCGTAGCTGGGGGCCAGCAAAGTCAGGAAGCGCCTGACAGCTTCTTCGGTGTCGTGGTCAATCTGGTTCATGCGTTCCCCCACAATGTAATCCGGTTTTACTCCAATATGACGGATGCCGATTCAGACATCGGAAACACACTCAAATCCGGATAACCAGGCAAGATCAAACCCTTGACGGCACGCACGACATGTCGACAATGTAGTGCTGAACACTACTTTTGAGAAACCAGATGAAAACCATTTCTGCCGGCGATGCCAATCGCCACTTTTCCAACGTGCTGCGCGATGTCGCGACCGGTGAGGTCGTTACGGTGCTGTCGCGGGGCAAACCTGTCGCCACCATTTCTCCCGCACGTTCTGGCGGCAGTGAGCGTGAGTCCGCCAAGCGCGATTTGCTCGGGCGGCTGCGTCAGCAAAAGGCCAGCGGTGCTCGCAACTGGACGCGTGATGAATTGTACGAGGGCTGATCGGTGAGAGTCGCCCTCGACACCAACGTCCTGGCCTATGCCGAAGGGGTTGGCGATGAACTACGTTGCAGCACGGCCATGCAATTGGTCGAGCAACTGTCCAGCCACGAAGTGGTGGAGAACTCTCCCGTGTTCTGACGGGCAAAGCCAAACGCTCTGCCGAGCAAACACGTGAAGCCGTGTTGAGTTGGGCTGACAGCTTCGAGGTGGCCGACTCCACCTGGTTTGCTTTTCAATCAGCGCTGGACCTGACCGTCGACCACCAGCTACCAATATGGGATGCCTTGGTTTTGGCTGTCGCCGCAGAAAATCGCTGCCGGCTGCTGCTCTCGGAAGATTTTCACAACGGCTTTACCTGGCGCGGCGTGACCGTGGCCAACCCGTTTGTTGAGTCGCGTTCGCCGCTACTGAGCAGGCTGTTGCACATCACGAACTGAACCCCAGAAACGACAAAGCCCACCGGAACGGGTCGGGTGGGCGCAGTGATCAGCGGTATGGGAAGAGCTGACGGTTGTGCAACCCTTTTTCTGTAAATCATCCGAGGCGATGTCATCGGGATGATGGGATCAGTCTTTCATATTGAGATAGATCTTGCCGGTCATCCACTCCTCATCGCACTCGGCGAGCAGTGCGGAGACGAGTCTCAGGCAAGAGGCGGTGTTGGGGAAGATCGACGCGACGCGGGTGCGGCGCTTGATCTCGCGGTTGATGCGTTCAAGGCCGTTGGTG
>NZ_JBASOH010000103.1:0-10687 GCF_049658005.1 Azovibrio sp.
CGGGCAGGTCCTGGGGTTCGGCCCAGGCGAATACGTTTTCCAGGGGCACGGTCGCGTCGGCGGAGCCGTGGATGACGAGGGTGTCGGCCGGCACGGCTTCGGTGTCGTAACGGCGGGTGCCCTCCACGAAGCCGGCGGCGGTGCCCACCAGCACCAGGCGCTGGGCCGGATGGCCGGATCCGGCCAGGCGCTTTGCCACCCGGGTCTGGCAATAGGCGCCGAAGGAAAAGCCGGCCAGGGCGACGGGCAGGTCGCCCGCGCGGCACTTGGCATCGTGCAGCACGGCAAGCAGGTCCTCGGTCTCGCCGATGCCTTCGTCGTGCACGCCTTCGCTGCCGCCCACGCCCCGGAAGTTGGGGCGAAAGGCGGCATAGCCCAGATGCACGAAGGTCCTGGCGAGGGTGTAGGCGACCTTGTTGGTGTTGGCGCCGCCGCCGATGGGGTGGGGGTGGGCGATCAGGGCGATGCCGCGCGGCGCGCCCGGATTTTCCATGATCACTTCGATCCGGCCCGCCGGGCCGGCCACGAAGATTTTTTCCTCGACGACTCTCATATCCGCAAACGCTCCACGACCTTGCCGCCCAGAAGATGGGACTGGAGGATCTCTTCCACATCGCTCGCGTCGATGCAGGTGTACCAGCTGGCCTCGGGATAGACCACCAGCACCGGCCCTTCGTCACAGCGGCCCAGGCAGCCGGCCTTGTTGATCCGCACTCCGGCGGCATCCAGCCCGAGTTCCCGGGCCCGGTTTTTGGCATATTGGAATAGTTCGGTGCCGCCCCGCGCGTGACAGCAGGGCTCCGCCTCGGGGCGCTGGTTGCAGCAGAAGAAGACGTGATGCTTGAAGTGGCTCATGACAGGCTCGGAGAAATGGCAAGACCGTGATTATGCCGCCACTGGCCGCGTTGTTTGAACCTTGAGACAGGAAAACAGGTGGAAAAAAGGTACGGCCAGCCCGGGCTGGCCTCCTCGAGCTTACAACTGCTCGAATTCGGCCTTTTCAGTCTTGGAATCGTGACCGGAAGCCCCGAAGCAAAGCAGCCCGGCGCCACGCAGGGGCAGGCTTTCCCGCCGCAGGAAAATTTCGGGCTCGCCGGCAAAGGTGATGAAGGTGCCGTTGGTGCTGAGATCAACAAAAAAGTAACGGCCATCGCGGCGCTCGATGCGGGCATGCTGGCGGGATGCCTTGCCGTCTTCGATCACCACGTCGTTGCCGTGTTCCCGGCCCAGGGTCAGGAAGGGGGTCTTCTCGTCGAGCAGATGGGACTTGCCCCGGTAGCGCACGCAGAGCTTGGGCTGACCATCCGGGAGCGGATGAAAATCAGGCGGGGGCTGATCATTGTTCATGGCCCCGGCACTTCGCTCCAGATCCTCCAGCGCCAGCAGCGAGGTGGAAGTGAGGGTGGACGGCAGGTCGTCATCGTCGAGCTCGTGCCAGATCAGTTCCATGACCTGAAAGGCCTCGCCGCCGCTCAGTTCGAGCTGATGCAGGTCACGCACCCGGACCCCGATGCTGTGGGCCACATCCACGAGCACTTCCCGGCTGCAAAGAATCTGGTCGGGCAGGGCGAGTTCCAGCAGTTGGGTGGCAATGAGGCTGGCCCGCTCCTCTCCTTCGGCCTCATGGACCCCCAGACGGATGTTGAGTTTGACCCCGGAGACCGGGGGCAGGTCCGCCACCCGGCGCTGCATTTCGATTGCGGCCAGGCTGGCTTCTTCGGGTGTCGGGAACGCTGCCGTGATCTGCCCGGAACCGGAGCGCACCAGACGCCCCCGGAACCCGTCCACCACCCGCTCCACCCGCTTCAGGCAACGCTCGACAGCGTGAGCGGCTTCCGTTTCGCCGAGCCGGCTGCCCAGGCGTACTCCACCGATGATTTCGCCACGAACTATGGTGATCACTGTGCTGCCCTCCGGTTTAACCGGTGTTGTATGGAAAAAGTTCCCGAATCATAACAAAAACCCCTTGTCTTCAATATATTGAACTCAAGTTCCAGTCCTCTGAACTGACGGGCAGAGGGAACGGGGTGACGGGCGGTAGTACGGGGGCATCAAATACCGTATCCCCTTCGGGCACCACGCTGCCCAGGGTCAGGCCCTTGAAATCAAAGAGGCCATTGTCGGCCAGGTGAGAGGGAACCACGTTCTGCAGGGCCGTGAATACGGACTCGGTGCGGCCCGGGAAACGCCGGTCCCAGTCCTGCATCATTTCACGGATCTTCTGACGCTGCAGGTTTTCCTGGGAGCCGCACAGGTTGCAGGGAATGATGGGAAACCCCATGCCCCGGGCGTAGCGGGCGATGTCGTTCTCGGCACAGTAGGCCAGGGGGCGGATCACGATGTGGGCACCGTCGTCGGTCACCAGCTTGGGGGGCATGGCTTTCAGCTTGCCGCCGAAGATGAGGTTGAGGAACAGGGTGTGCACCATGTCGTCCCGGTGGTGGCCCAGGGCGATCTTGTTGGCGCCCAGCGCCTTGGCGGTGCGGTAGATGATGCCGCGGCGCAGGCGGGAGCAGAGCGAACAGGTGGTCTTGCCCTCGGGAATCTTCTCCTTCACCACCGAGTAGGTGTCGGCTTCGATGATGCGGAAATCGACGCCGATCTTCTCGAAGTAGGCCGGCAGCACGTCGGCGGGGAAACCCGGCTGCTTCTGGTCCAGATTCATGGCGATCAGCTTGAAATCCACCGGCGCCCGTGCCTCCATGGCCATCAGGATCGACAGCAGGGTGTAGGAATCCTTGCCGCCCGAGACACAGACCAGGAGGGTGTCGCCGTCCTCGATCATGTTGTAGTCCGCGATGGCCTTGCCGACCTGGGATTCCAGACGTTTCTTGAGTTTGTTCAGGGTATTGCTCATGGAATTCCTGCGTCAGAGATAAGCGGTCCGGCCGCCGTCCACATTCAGGACCTGGCCCGTCATATAGGGTGCATCGAGAAGCAGGAAGCGCACCGCCCGGGCGATGTCCTCGGGGGAGCCTTCCCGCTTCAGCAGGGTGTGGTCGATGATGGCGGCCCGTTCCGGCGGGGGCAGCTGGCCGTCGTCGGGCCAGAGGATGGGGCCGGGCGACACGGCATTCACCCGCACTTCCGGCCCCAGTTCCAGGGCCAGCGCCCGTGTCAGGGTGAGCAGGGCGCCCTTGGCGGCCGAATACAAGGGGTAAGCCTTGAGGGGCCGCTCCCCGTGCACATCGGTGATATTGACGATGGCTCCCCGGCTGGCCTGCAGATGGGGAGCCGCGGCCTGGGAGAGGAACAGGGGCGCCTTGAAGTTGCTGCCTACCAGATCGTCCCAGGCGGCTTCATCGATCTGTCCCACCGGGGTGGGGAAAAAGCTGGAGGCGTTGTTGATCAGGGCATCCAGCCTGCCAAAATCCGCCACCCCTTGCTCCACCATGGCTTCCAGGCCGGGAATGTCGCGCAAATCGACCCGATACAGGCGCACCGAGCCCGGCCGGCCGGCATTCAGGCTCCCGGCCAGGGCCTTGGCCCCGGCTTCATCCCGCCGGTAATGCAGGGCCAGATTGGCGCCCGCGGCATGCAGCAGCCGGGCCATACTCGCGCCGATGCGCCGGGAAGCGCCGGTAATCAGGATGGTCTTGCCCCGCAGGGGAAGGGAGTTGGCATGCATGAGGCGGGATTTTACGTCATTCCCGCGCCCGGCCGCCTGCCGTCAGGCCTGGCCCAGGCATACAATGGCGCCTTTTTTCGGGAAGCCGCCATGTCCCTGCCTGCCCCCGCCCCCGAGGCCCTGGCCCACAGCCAGCGACTGGCCGACCTGATCCGCCAGGAAATCCGCGCCGCCGGGGGCTGGATTTCCTTTGCCCGGTTCATGAGCATGGCCCTGTATGCCCCGGGCCTGGGCTACTACACGGCCGGGGCGCGCAAGTTTGGGGCGGCCGGAGACTTCGTCACGGCGCCGGAGCTGACCCCTTTGTTCGGACGGGCCCTGGCCCGTCAGGCCGCCCAGGTGATGGCCGCCTCCCGCCCCTTCATCCTCGAAGCCGGCGCCGGTTCCGGCCGCCTGGCCGCCGACCTGCTCCTGGCCCTGGAGGCCATGGGCAGCCTGCCGGAACGCTATTTCATCCTCGACATTTCCACCGACCTGCGCCAGCGCCAGCGGCAATGGCTGGCCCGGGAAGTGCCGCGGCTGCTGGAGCGGGTGGAATGGCTGGATGCCCTGCCGGAAAGTTTTTCCGGTCTGGTGCTGGGCAACGAATTGCTGGATGCGATGCCGGTGCACTGCGTCACCTGGGAAGACGGGGCCGTGCTGGAAAAGGGCGTGGCCCTCGATGCCGATGCGCAGTTCCGCTGGCAGGACAAGCCCGCCGGCGGGCGCCTGCTGGAAGCGGCCACCGCCATCGCCGGGGAATGCCTGCTGCCTCCCGGCTTTTCCAGCGAAGTGGCCCTGGCGGCGCCGGCCTGGGTGGCCACCTGGGGGGAGCGGCTGGAGCAGGGCTGTCTGGTGCTGCTGGACTACGGTTTTCCCCGGCGGGAGTTCTATCACCCGCAACGCCACGGCGGCACCCTGATGTGTCATTACCGCCACCAGGCCCACCCGGAACCCTTCTACCTGCCCGGCCTGCAGGATATTACCGCCCACGTGGACTTCACCGGCATCATTGCCGCAGCCCACCCCCGGGGGCTGGAACTCCTGGGCTACACCAGCCAGGCCCAGTTCCTCTTCAACTGCGGCCTGCTGCAGGACCTGGAAACCCTGGGCCCCGGCAGCCTGCCCTACCTGAAGGCCGCCGGGGCCGTACAAAAGCTGGTGCAACCTCAGGAAATGGGGGAGCTCTTCAAGGTCATCGCCATCGGCAAGGGCCTCGCCGAACCGCTGCTGGGCTTCGCACGGGGCGACAAGAGCCACCGCCTGTAAGTCATCCGGCAAGCCCGTGCTTCTCCAGGAAGGCAGCGGGGGCAAGCCGTGATCATTGCTCCAGCCGCTGGCGGATCTCCCCATTGCAGCTGGCAGCGATGCGGGCGTATTCCCCGGGGGTGTCGATCCGGGCCTGGTCGGCCTCGCTTTGTTCCAGCAGCTGCTTTACATAGGGAATCCAGCGCTCGCCCAGTTCCCATTGCAAGCGTTCCTGGGCCTGGCCAGCCGGGCCACGCCAAGGGGCGGAGTCGGCAAAGCGGCGCTCCAGGGCCTGGGTGATTTCCGCCTCCACCTTGCCCACCTGGGCCTTGTAGGTTTCCAGGTGGCGTTGTTCGTGGGCATGAATTTCCTGGTAGGCGCAACTGTCCGGGGGAAACTCCCGGCCGATGAACACGGTGATGGGGTCGAAGCCGTAGGCCAGGGCGAGCTTCGGGCTGGCGCATTCCCACTGGCCGGAGGGGTCGAGCTGACGCTGAATCTCCAGCTTGTAGCGCACCACCGCCTGGCCCCGGGTCAGCCCCAGCACCTGCTGTTGCGGCCGGGCTATGGTCGCCGCCAGCCGGGTCAGGCCCGCCACGCTGAATTCCTGGCGGGTGGTCAGCCGGGCCTCCAGCTTCTGCACCGTGAACGAGGGGGCAGGCAGGCCGGCGCACAGGTCGGCCCAGGCAGCATTCGCCGCCAGGGCGAGCCACAGGCCGGCCAGCAGGCCGGGGCGCTTACTGGCGTACGGCGCGGATGTTGTCGGCAAGGGGAAACGCGCCGCTGCTGCGGCAGGGATTGATGTCCAGCCCGCCGCGGCGGGTGTAGCGGGCATGGACCCGCAGGGCCTCGGGGGCGCAGCGGCGGCTCAGGTCGCAGTAGATGCGCTCGACACACTGCTCGTGGAATTCGTGGTGGCCCCGGAAGGAAACCAGATAGCGCAGCAGCCCGGCCCGGTCGAGCGGCCGGCCGCGGTAGCGGATCACCACCATGGCCCAGTCGGGCTGGCCGGTCACGAGGCAGTTCGATTTGAGCAGGTGGGAGTACAGGGTTTCCTCCACCACCGGGCCATCGGAGGTGCGCAGCAGTTCCGGTGCCGGCTGGTAGGTGTCGCAGCTGATGTCGAGTTCGTCCAGGCAGATTCCGGCCGGGTAGCCGGGCTGCGCCGGGGAGTAGGCGCTCGGCTGTTTGAGGCTGACCCGCACCGGCGCCCCGGCCACGGCGCTGAGATCGCGCGCCAGGATGGCCTCGACCGCGTCCTGGTCGGCAAAGGCCGTCTGGTTGAAGGAATTGAGGTAGAGCTTCAGGGACTTCGACTCGATCAGGTTCGGGCTGTCGGCCGGCACCCGGAAGGTGCCCAGGGCCACCACCGGTTTCCCCTTGGGATTGAGCCAGGAAAGCTCGTAGGCGTTCCAGATGTCCTCCCCCACAAAGGGCAGGGCATCGGGGCGGATGCCCAGTTCGTCCCGCTTCAACTGGCGCGGGATCGGGTACAGCAGTTCCGGCGCGTAATCGGCGCGGTACTCGGTGGGTTTGCCGAGGGGGGAGTGGGGGCTGGGGTCGGGTTGGCTCATGGCGGTGAATTCTACCGGAAAGCCCGCCCGCCCCGGCCGGGGCGCGGGGGTCAGAAACCCATGCGCCGGGGGGTGCGGCCGGGCTTGCTGCTCTCCAGGTCACGAGGCTGCAGGGTGTCGCGCCCTTCCAGCTTGGCGTTGCCGAAGGCGGCCATCAGGTTCTTGCGCATTTCCCGGGGCGGCAGGGCGGCCATGGCGTCGAGCACGTCGTCACTGACATCTTCAGGAAAACCCCAGGCGTGGGCGGCGATGATCTCCCGGTACAGCTGGCGGGCGATGCTGCGTGCCGCTTCCTGGTCCGGGCGGGGGATTTCATAGACCAGCATCCGCGAGAGGATGGGCTCGGGCAGCTGGTGCGCCTCGTTGGCGGTGGAAATCCAGAGGATGTGGCTGGCATCCAGATCCACTTCCACGAACTCGTCCTTGAAATGGCAGGCGGTTTCCCGCTCCAGCAGGCTGTACAGGGAACCCAGGGGATCATAGCGGTGGTCGCCGCCGGCCTTGTCCACCTCGTCCAGCACTACCACCGGGTTGGCGTACTCGCCCTCGATCAGGGTCTGGGCCACCTTGCCGGGCTTGGCATTGTTCCACTGGGAGGAAGCGCCGGAAAGCACCCAGCCGGCGGTGAGGGAGCTCATGGAAACGAATTCGTAGCCGGTGGCCAGATGCCTGGCCAGCGCCTTGGCAAAGTGGGTCTTGCCGACTCCCGGTTCCCCCAGCAGCAGGATCGGCGTGAAGTGCATGGGCTCGTTGCCGGAGACGGCCAGGGCCAGGTACTTCTTCAGGTCGTCCACCACCTCGGAGAAGTTGGGGCACTGCTCGTAGAGGGGGTCCAGGCTGTCGGTGGCCGAAGGCTTGATGGCGTAGCGGACCCCGCCTAGCTTCTTCATCTTTTCGTACAGGGAGTTGAGGGATTCGTTGCGGTGGGAGGCGGCCTCGTCCATGGCTTTTTCAACGGCCTCCACATCGTAGATGGTGCGGAAATCGGCCACGGGAATGCGCATGTTTGTCGTTGCCATGATGTTCTCCTCTGTGCGAAAGACTGCAAAACAAGCTACAGAATGATGACTTCCGGTGCTGCGCTTGAAACCAAGCATCAGTCGTGCCTGAATTCAGGCCGTGGAAGGGTTCCACCCTCCGCCCCTGATCCTGCCCAAACGCCCCGGCTTTCCCGCCGGACCGCTGCTTCTGGCCCGGGGCCTTGGCAGGATGGGCCTGGCCTGGCCTGGGGCCGGAGCCGCCGGCGTGATCCGGCCCAGACCCGCCGCCAGATCCATCGGGCGGATGGGCGGCTCAACAGCGACTGAGCAGGCGGGGAAACTGGTGGGGCTGGCCCAGCACCATGCGCCCGAATTCATCGAGCAAGGCCCGGTTCACCGCCTCCGGGGCGATGCTGTAACGCATCGACCCCAGCCGTTCCAGATTGCGCGCCAGCACCCTCAGGGTGCCGCTGTTCAGGTCCGCTTCCCAACGCACATTCACCTTGATCTCGGGTAAGACGGTAAAGCGGGCTCGTTCCAGGTAGCGGCGTTCGTTGCGGAACTCCTCCACCTTCACATCGAGATTGAGGTCGAACAGGGCCTGGCCGAATTTTTCCGCCACCGTGCCATCCCGTTCCATGACCAGCCCCTTCTGACCGGCCAGGCGGTAGCTGAAACTGACGGATTCCATGGCGGCCCCGGCGCTCTGGGGACGAGAGCGATAATCGGCAAAACCCTGCTGCCAGACCAGCCCCTGCAGTTCCTGGGAACCTGCCACCAGATAGTTGCGGGCAATCGGGGGTTTGATCACGTTCAACTGCTGCACCAGTTCGTGCAGGTAGGCAAAGACCTGGCGCAAGGCATGATCCAGGCGCGATTCCAGCAGGGACTGGTGCTGCTGCTCGGCATTCTGGTGGTTCAGGCAGATTTCCGCCTGGTTGCGCAACTGCTCTAGCAGCCCACCCCCGGGATCGAGCTGCAAGACTGGGGCGCTGACCGCTTCGGCCTGCCGGGCTGGCGCAGAATCGGGCGCTTCGACTCGTGTGGCGCCGCCGGCCAGGATGTCGGGGAATTCCAGCCCGGTCCCGGCGATCAGGCCGGTGGCCCGGAACTGTTCCTCCTCGGCGCGGACCCGGCGGGCGACCGCATCCAGATCAAAGCTGTTGATGTCGGCCAATAAAGCGGTCTCCATCGCCTCTAGTTCGGCCTGGATGCTCTGGCTGGAACGGCGCTCGCGCTTGGCACGGATCGCTTCGGCAATCTGAGCCTGGGCGGAACGGGGGGTGTCTGGATCGGACATGGCGAGGGGTGTCTCTTTGCAAACAGCAAGCTGAAATGCGCTGGTTCGGGAAAGACTATACTGTACTCATACCCTATTACTTAAGGAAGAGTGCCATGGACATCAATACTGTCAACAGTCTTGCCATGCAGACCAGCGCAGGGCAAACCGGTGATGCGGTCAATATCCAGGTCCTGAAAAAGGCCATGGACATCCAGGCTCAGATGGCCGCGCAGTTGATCGCCTCGGTTCCCCCGGTCGCCAGCAACCCGCCCCACCTGGGCCAGAATATCGACATGACGGTCTGACCCGCGCCCCTCAAGGCAGCTGGCTGTCCAGCCACTGTTTGAGGGTTTCCGCGACGTGGGTCCAGTTCTGCTCATGGGTCAGGGCGTGGCCCATGCCCTCGAAGATGTGGGCCGGGGTGCCATAGCTGTGGGCCGTGGCCTGCACCAGAAAGGGCGGCACCATCACATCATGCTCGGCCCCGGCAATGAAGAGTGGGGGCCGCTCCTTGAAGGGCAGCAGGGGCAGATTGAACACGGTCATGTCCCAGATGGCCCGTTGTGACTCTACCTGCATGTGGGCGCGGAATTCTTCCAGGAGGGCATCGCTCACGGGTTGGGCAAACAGGGCCTCCCGGACCGCCTCCAGGCTCGCCATGCCGCCGTTCATGACCTTGTTCAGTTCCAGCATCAGCCCGGGTTTTTGCAGCAGCATGTGGAACTGGGTGGCCGCCAGGCCCTGGGGCGGCACGGCACAGAGCAGCACCGCCGCCGGTGCCGGGCAGCGCTCCAGATATTTCTGCACCACGAAACCGCCCATGGAATGCCCGATCAAGGCGGGGGGCGTTTCCAGCCAGGTGGCCACGGCCGCCACATCCTCGACATAATCGGCGATGCTGAGCCAGTCGATGCGCTCCCGTTCGATACTTGCGCCATGACCGCGCAGGGACACGGCATAGCAGGGATAGCCCGCCGCCGCAAACCAGGGCATGAAGGTGGAAGTCCACATCCAGGCCCCGACAAAGGAGCCATGCACGAAGAGGAGGGGAGTCTCGTGGCCGTCGCGGCCGGGCAGGCAGGCCAGTACCTCGCAGCCAGCAACGGTATGGCTTTGAATCGGAAAGCGCTTGTCCATGATCAGGTATCTTTTCTCGTAGTGAAACGGGCGTAGTGAAGCGTGCAGAGATTTTGTTACAGCAAACAGCTCCGTGCTGAAGTGGCTGCTCACCCTGGCCATCGCCTCCGTCCTTCCTGGACGGCGGGCCCCGATGGCCGTCCGGGCTCAACGCCAGCGGCCCGGTGATGCAGCCGTGCGCGACAAGGCTGAAAACCATTTTTTTGCTTCCCCTTGCGCTTTGCCCGGCGGCTGATATTCATCGTCCATGGGTCCTGAAGTCGGCCCTGAAGTCGGTCCTGAAGTCGGTCCTGAAGTCGGTCCTCAAGTCGGCCCTGAAGTCGGCCTTGAACTCGGCCTTGAAATCGGCCCTCAAGTCGGCCAGGGCCTGGCTCACGGCCGCTACCCGGGCCTGGTGCAGGCGTTCTGGAATGCGCACCTTGTCGGTGCATTCCCTGGCGATGGCGCCGCCGTCCACGGCGCGGAAGGCCGCCGCTGCCGCCCGCCACAACCGCCCCTGGGGGTAAGGGTCGTCGGCGCGGCCCTGCCGCCCCCGGTGATCCGCCTCACAGGCCAGCAGGAAATCCTCAAACCGTTCCGGGCGGCGCTGCACATCGCAGCGCTCCATGAGTTTCACCATGGTGTCCGGACGCAGGCAATGCTCGCCAAAACCGGCCCGGTGTACATTGCCGTGCTGCAGCACCACCAGCCGGGCCAGTTCCCGGCATTCCACCGGCACCCGCAGTCGTTCGCACAGCGCCTGCAGCAAAGGCTCGCCGCGCGCCTCGTGGCCGATGTGCCGGGGCCATTCGGCGGGCGGGGTGCGGCCCTTGCCCAGGTCGTGGGTGAGGGCCGCGAAGCGGGCCGGCAGGGATAGCGC
>NZ_JBASOH010000104.1:0-7718 GCF_049658005.1 Azovibrio sp.
CCGCTTGCGGGGGAGAGGGGGCAAAAGCGCCCTCGTCCGCCATCCCGCTTGCGGGGGAGAGGGGGCAAAAGCGCCCTCGTCCGCCATCCCGCTTGCGGGGGAGAGGGGGCAAAAGCGCCCTCGTCCGCCATCCCCGCTTGCGGGGGAGAGGGGGCAAAAGCACCCTCGTCCGCCATCCCCGCTTGCGGGGGAGAGGTGGGCAAAAGCGCCCTCGCCAGCCATCCCACGATCCGCGCCAGGAACCCGTCACCGCGTTCTGGCACGCGTCATGCATCGTCCCGTGTGCGCCCGACACGATACGCCGGGCCCTACCAGAGGAATCGGTTATGAATCAGGCTTTGTGGGTCGCCAAGACGGGGCTGGACGCGCAGCAGACGCGCATGTCGGTCGTGTCCAACAACCTGGCCAATACCAACACCACCGGCTTCAAGCGCGACCGCGCCAGTTTCGAGGACCTGCTGTATCAGCAGGTCCGCCAGCCCGGTGGCTCGACTTCAGCCCAGACCCAGCTGCCTTCTGGACTGCAGCTGGGCACCGGCGTGCGCGTGGTGTCCACGGCCAAGGACTTCGTGCAGGGCAACCCGCAGCAGACCGGCCGCGCCCTGGACGTGATGATCAACGGTCGCGGCTTCTTCGAGGTGCTGATGCCGGACGGCACCTCGGCCTACACCCGCGATGGCAGCTTCCAGATCAACTCGCAGGGCGAACTGGTGACCAACAGCGGCTATCCGGTGCAGCCGGGCATCCAGATCCCCGAAGGGGCGCAGTCGCTGACCATCGGCACCGACGGCACGGTCAGCGTGCAGATGGCCGATACCGCCGCTGCGCTGGAGATCGGTTCGCTGACCCTGACCGATTTCATCAATCCCGCCGGGCTGCAATCAAAGGGCGAGAACCTGTATGCCGAAACCACCGCCTCCGGCCCGGCCCAGAACGGTGGCCCCGGCCTCAATGGCCTGGGCACCACCGTGCAGGCCGCGCTGGAAGGCAGCAACGTCAACGTGGTCGAAGAGCTGGTCAACATGATCGAAACCCAGCGCGCCTATGAAATGAATGCCAAGGCGATCTCCACCACCGATTCGATGCTCGGCTACTTGAACAACAACGTCTGACCTGCCAGGAACTCCCTTCATGTCCTGCCTGCCTTCCTGTTTCACACGCTCGCTGGCCGCGCTGGCCTGCAGCGTCCTGCTGGGCGGCTGCGTGGCCGCCGGTGATGTGCGTCCCTACCCGGCGATGGCGCCGATCGCCCCGATCAGCGCGCCCTACGCGCAGCCGGCCGCCGGTGCGATCTACGCCGCAGGCCCCGGCCTGAACCTGTACGGCGACCGGCGCGCGCACGATGTGGGCGACCTGCTGACCATCACCCTGGTCGAAAGCACCACCGCCTCCTCCAGCGCCAACACCAGCATCAGCAAGCAGGACGAGGTCAGCATGTCCGCGCCCAGGCTGCTGGGCGCGCCGCTGACGATCAACGGGACCCAGATCCTGGAAAACAGCACCAGCGGCGACCGCAGCTTTGACGGCAAGGGCAACACCGCGCAGAGCAACCGGATGCTGGGCAGCATCACGGTCACGGTGATCCAGCGCCTGCCCAACGGCAATCTGGTGGTCCAGGGCCAGAAGAACCTGCGCCTGAACCAAGGCGACGAACTGGTCCAGGTGCAGGGCGTGGTGCGCGCGGCCGACATCGCGCCGGACAACACCATTCCTTCGAGCAAGGTCGCAGAAGCACGCATCGCCTACGGCGGCCGCGGCGCGGTGGCCCAGTCCAACTCGATGGGCTGGCTGAGCCGGTTCTTCAATTCGCGCCTGTCCCCTTACTGAGCCTGAGCCAATGAACCTCTCCTCGCTGTCCTTGCGTCTGCTCGTCGGTCTGGCCGTCTGCGCCGCGGTGGCGCCGGCCCGCGCCGAACGCATCAAGGACCTGGCCCAGGTCGGCGGTGTGCGCGGCAACGCCCTGGTCGGTTACGGCCTGGTCGTGGGCCTGGACGGCAGCGGCGACCGCACCAGCCAGGCGCCGTTCACCGTGCAGAGCCTGAAGAACCTGCTGGGCGAGCTGGGCGTCAATGTTCCGGCAAACGTCAATCCGCAGCTGAAGAACGTGGCTGCGGTGGCGATCCATGCCGAGCTTCCGCCCTTTGCCAAGCCCGGCCAGCCGATCGACGTCACGGTGTCCTCGCTTGGCAACGCCGTGTCGCTGCGCGGCGGCTCGCTGCTGATGGCGCCGCTGAAGGGTGCCGATGGCCAGGTCTATGCCATCGCCCAGGGCAGCCTGATCGTGGGCGGCTTCGGGGCCCAGGGCAAGGATGGGTCGAGGATCTCGGTCAACGTCCCCAGCGTCGGCCGCATCCCCAATGGCGCCACCGTCGAACGCGCCCTGCCCGACGTCTTCGGCAGCAGCAACCAGATCACCCTGAACCTGCACCAGAGCGACTTCACCACCGTCTCGCGCATGGTCGCCGCGCTTGAGAACACCTTTGGCCCGGGCAGTGCCCATGCCGTTGACGGGACCACAGTGGCGGTGCGCTCGCCGACCGACCCGGGCGCGCGCATCGGATTGCTGGCCCGCATCGAGAACATCGAACTCTCGCCAGGCGCGGCACCGGCCAAGGTCGTGGTCAATGCCCGCACCGGCACGGTCGTCATCGGATCCCAGGTGCGGGTCGGCCCGGCGGCGATTTCGCACGGCTCGCTGACCGTCACCATCAGCGAGAACATCAACGTCAGCCAGCCCGAGCCGTTCAGCCGTGGCGGCCAGACCGCGGTGACCCCGCAGTCCACCATTACCGCCACCAACGAAGGCAGCCGCATGTTCAAGTTCGAGGGTGGTACCTCGCTGGACCAGATCGTGCGCGCAGTCAACGAAGTCGGCGCCGCCCCGGGCGACCTGATCGCCATCCTGGAAGCGCTCAAACAGGCCGGCGCCCTGAGCGCGGAGCTGGTCGTGATCTGACATGCGTATCTCCGCCTCTCCCGTCGAATTGAATGCGGCCAGCCAACACGATCCGGCAAGGATCGACGAGGTCTCGCGCCAGCTCGAAGGACAGTTCGCACAGATGCTGGTCAAGAGCATGCGCGATGCCAGCTTTGGCGACTCCCTGTTCCCGGGCGAGAACCAGACCTTCCGCGACATGTACGACCAGCAGCTGGCCGGATCGCTCACCCAAGGCAAGGGCCTGGGCCTGGCCGCGATCATCGCCAGGCAGCTCGGTGCAGGGGCCAAGGCCGACGCCACCGACCCGGCAACCACGTCGCTCGACCCAGGCAAGGCAGCCAAGGCCTATGCGCTGGTCGCAGGCCGGCGCCAGGCAGCGATCCTGCCGAGCGACTCCCAGTCGCCACTGGACCAGCTGCTGGACCTGATCGCCGGGCGCCAGAGCGGCGCGGGCGCCCAGCCCGGGGACACATCTTCCTGGGACTCCGCCGACCCCGGCTGGAGTGACCTTGGTGGTGCCGGGGACGCCGATCTGCATGGCGCCGTCAAGGCAGCCACAGCCCAGCTTGGCGAGAACACGCCGGAAGGTTTCGTCGCCAGCATCTGGCACCACGCGCAGAATGCGGCGCGCGAACTCGGCGTGGATCCGCGCGCGCTGGTGGCACAGGCCGCGCTGGAAACCGGCTGGGGCCGCAAGGGCATCGCGCGCAGCAACGGGGGCGATTCCAACAACCTGTTCGGCATCAAGGCCACCGGCTGGAGCGGCCAAAGCGTCACCACCGGCACCCATGAGTACGTCGATGGCGTCAGGACCAGCCAGACCGCTTCCTTCCGCGCCTATGAATCTGCCGAACAGAGCTTCTCCGACTACGTGCGACTGCTGAAAAGCAGCCCCCGCTACCAGCAGGCACTCCAGGCCGGCACCAATATCCGCAGCTTCGCCCAGGGTCTGCAGCGCGCCGGCTACGCCACCGACCCGTCCTATGCAGCCAAGATCGCCGCGATCGCCACCGGCCCCACCATCGACCGCGCGCTCGAAGCCCTCGGCAACGCCGCTGCAAACGGGATCGAACGGGTCTTTGCCGGCGGTTCCGATGCCTTGCCCAATCCCCTTCGCTGAGGTCGCCGTCCATGTCCGTTCTTTCCACCGGCACCAATGCGCTGATCGCCTTCCAGCGGGCCCTGGCCACCGTCAGTCACAACGTGGCCAACATCAACACCGAGGGATACAGCAGGCAGCGGGTGTCCTTTGCCACCACCACGCCCACCGCGTACGGCTCGGACTACATCGGCAACGGCACCCAGATCACCGACATCGCACGCATCGGCGATCAGCTGGCGACCTCGCGGCTGCTGGACAGCACCGGCGAGCTGGCCCGGCTGCAACAGCTGTCCAGCCTGTCCAGCCGGGTCGATGCGCTGTTCTCGGACACGGCCACCAACATCGCCGGGCAATGGTCCAGTTTCTTCGACGCCACCACCGGGCTGTCCGCCAACGCCTCGGCCACCGCCGACCGCCAGAACCTGCTGGACAACGCCGGCGCCCTGGTCACCCGCTTCAAGCAGCTCGGCGGCCAGATCGATGGGCTCAACACCGAGGTCAACAACGGCCTGCTGTCCAGCACCGCCGAAGCCAACCGGCTGGCCGGGGAAATCGCCAGGATCAATGGCCAGATCGGCAGCAACGCCGCCTCGGCCGCGCCGGACCTGCTCGACCAGCGAGACCAGCTGATCAGCCAGCTGATCGGCCATACCGGCGGCACGGCGGTGTCCCAGGACGGCGGCGCCATCAACGTCTACACCACCGGTGGCCAGCCGATGGTGGTCGGGGCCACGGCTTCGACCCTGACCACCGTGGCCGACCCCTATCAGCCAGGCAGGCTGCAGGTCGCGCTGAAGTCCAGGGCCACCACCGTCACCCTGGGCCCCAGCGCTTTGGGTGGGCAAATCGGCGGCCTGCTCGAATTCCGCAGCAGCATGCTGGATCCGACCAGCGCAGCGCTTGGCCGCCTGGCGACCGGCCTTGCGATCACCTACAACCAGCAACATGCCGCCGGCGTGGACCTGTATGGAAACCTGGGCGGTGATTTCTTCAACCTGCCCTCGCCCACCGTCAGCGGCAACAGCGGCAACACCGGCAGTGCCAGCTTCTCGGCCAGCGTCGAAGATCTGAGCAATCTCGATGGCCAGAACCTGCTGCTCAAGTTTGATGGGGCGCAATGGACCGCCAGCCGTGCCGAGACCGGTACAAGCGTTGCCATGACCGGAAGCGGCACCAGCGCCGACCCGTTCATGATCAATGGCGTGGCCCTGCAGGTGTCGGGGACGGCAGCGGCGAGCGACAAGTTCCTGCTGCAGCCCACGGCCGGTGCCATCAACGGCCTTTCGGTGGACATCACCGACCCCTCGCGCATCGCGGCGGCCACCCCGGTCAGCGTCAAGGCCGATCTGGCCAACCTGGGGACCGGCCAGGTCAGCAACCTGCGCGCCACCGATGCCGGCAATCCGGCGCTGCTCACCCCCTCGAGCATAGAATTCATCGATGCCAACCAGTACACGCTCGACGGCGCCGGTCCGTTTGCCTACGCCGCAGGGCAGACCATCAGCGCCAACGGCTGGAGCCTGACCCTGGACGGCGCACCGGCCGCGGGCGACAGCTTCTCGGTCGGGCCGACCGGCGCCGGCTCCAGCAACAACGGCAATGCCCTGATCCTGTCCAACCTGGACCAGGCCAAGGCGTTCAATGGCAACACCATCACCCTCAACGGCGCGGTCGCGGGCCTGACCACCACCGTCGGCTCCGCGGCCAGGCAGGCCTCGTACTCGGCCGACGCGCAGCAGATCATCCACGACAGTGCACAGGGCGCCAGGGACTCGGTTTCCGGCGTCAATCTCGACGAGGAAGCCGCGGACATGCTGCGCCTGCAGCAGGCCTACCAGGCCGCATCCCAGCTGATCTCGACCGCCGACACGATGTTCCAGTCCATCCTGAGCGCAATCCGATGAGCAACCGCATCTCCACCGGCATGATGTTCAACCAGTCGGTGACGGCCATGCTGGGCAAGCAGTCCAAGATGGCGCACCTGCAGCAGCAGCTTTCCACCGGGCAGAAGCTGGTCACCGCCCAGGACGACCCGGTGGCCGCCGGTACCGCGGTCGGACTGGACCGCGCCCTGGCCGCACTGGAGCAGTTCGGGAAGAACGCCAACAATGTGCAGAACCGCTTGGGCCAGCAGGAAAACACCCTGCAGCAGGCCGGCGAACTGATGACCCGGGTCAACGACCTGAGCATCCAGGCCAACAACGGCACGCTTTCCAGCGACGACCGCAGGGCCATCGCAACCGAGCTTGTCGCCATCAACAGCAGCCTGCTGAGCCTGGCCAACAGCACCGACGGCAGTGGCCGCTACCTGTTTGGCGGTGCCGCCGACGACAGCGCACCCTTTGCCAGGATCAACGGACAGGTGGTCTACAGCGGCGACCAGACCCAGCGCCAGGTCCAGATCGCCCCGGGCAGCCTGGTGTCCGACGCGATCCCGGGCAGCGAGATCTTCATGCGCATCCGCACCGGCGACGGCGTCGTGGATGCGCAGGCGGCCAGTGGCAACACCGGCACCGGCCTGCTGCTGGACTTCGGTCGCAGCGCCACGTCCGGCAACTGGGACGGTGGCAGCTACACCGTGCAGTTCACCGCCGCCGATGCCTACACCGTCGTGGATGCGGCCGGCAGTGAAGTGGCAAGCGGCAGCTACGCCAGCGGCGAGGACATCGCCTTCGGCGGTGTGCGCATGCGCATCCAGGGACAGCCTGCCATAGGCGACAGCTTCGCCATCGGACCATCCGCCAACCAGGACGTGTTCTCCACCATCGACGGCCTGGTGGCAGCGCTGAACACCGATGTGGTCGGCAGCACCGGTCAGGCCGCACTGCAGAACGATCTGCAGGCGGCGATGCGCAACGTCGGCCAGGCCGCGGCCAGGATGATCGACGCGCGCGCGGCCGGCGGTGCCCAGCTATCGGCGATCGACAACGCCACCGAGCTGCGCGCCGCCCACGAAGTGACCCTGAAGACCACCCTGTCCTCGATCCGCGACCTCGACTATGCCCAGGCGATCGGCCAATACCAGCTCGAGCAGGCGGCGCTGCAGGCCGCACAGACCATCTTCACCCAGATGCAGGGCATGTCGCTGTTCAACAAGCTGGGCTGATCCACCGCGACCCCGGCCACGTAGGGCGGGTCTCGACCCGCCACCCCGGCGGCCTCGCCGCGCAAACACGGCGGGTCAAGACCCGCCCTACGTTTACGCTGGGCCATCATTCCGCGTCGTGGCATCCGGCGGTTCAGGCCACGTAGGGCGGGTCTCGACCCGCCACCTCGGCGGACTTGACCGGCCACCCCGTGGTCTCGGCCCGCCGGCGACCTCGACCCGCCACCCCGGCGGACTTTCCCCGCCACCGCAGCCACCTTCACCGGCCGACGGCGGGTCAAGACCCGCCCTACGGTTTTGGAGCGGCGGGTCAAGACCCGCCCTACGTTTAACGCCGGGCCATCATTCCGCGACGTGGCATCCGGCGGTTCAAGTTCTTCGGCCGGCCGCCGAAACCGACTCTTCGCGCCTGATCACGCGGGGCTTTTTGTCAAACACATCGCGAATTTTCCTGCAAAAAGTCGCTAAAGGTTGTTGGCACATCGCCGTTATCTATACCAGCAGCGGCAACGGCCAAATTGATGGCCCCCCTGCGACAGGCTCCAGGCAAGTCGCTTGCCGGATTAATCGCT
>NZ_JBASOH010000105.1:0-4575 GCF_049658005.1 Azovibrio sp.
AAATAGGGCACAACTACAGGTGTTCTTGTGTTGAGATAATATTTAATTCCTGCAAAAAGCAAAATATTATTATAACAATTTAGGTTTCAATTAAATATTATCATTATGAAAACAAATAAATTCTATATCACATTAGCAGTAATATTTACTGTAATCGGTCTTAATGCCAATGCACAAACTTGTGGGGTTTACAAAACCTATGAAGATTACACAAATGGCAAAATGGAAGTTTCAATAGACTGTGCCGGAAAAGAGGGTAAAATAAAACCAAACGATTTCTTTAAAACAGATTACGTAACAGTAATTAAAAATGGTGAAAAAACTGATTTGAAGAAGGACGAAATATTTGGTTATCAACTTTGCGATGGGAAATTTTTCCGTTTTTTAAATAATGACCGCTTAACTTTGGCAGATAAAAGTGGTTTATGGATTTACACCAAAGAAGAAGTAGTATCCTATTCCCCATTTACAGGCACGAAAAAAAGAACAAAATATTATTTCAGTAAAGACGGAAGTGGGGAGATTAAAAGCCTGACATTTAGCAATCTTAAGGATGTTATTCCTGCTGACGACCCACTTTATTCTGAAATGGAATTATTATTTGGTTCAAATTCAGCCTTACATGCATCTAATCAATCGAGCGGTTCATATAGGATAAATTCATTTCTGAATAGCAAAGGATTGCAATAGTTTTTGAATGCTTTTGTGAAGGTAGGCAAGGCAACTTGTCTGCTTTCAGAAAAGCTAAATCAAACTAAAAATTCGCATACAATAATTTAAAATTTATAAAAAAACTAAAATGAACAAGATATTAAATGTAATCAAAGCAACAGTATTGATTTTTGGTTTATCAATTGCAAACATCTATGCGCAAGAAACAGAAAAAGTAATTGGAACAGTCGGTGGTGAAAAATTAGGTGACGACAGAATTGTAATTTGCGTTTTGGGAACACAGGCTTGCATGCCGGTTCAGATAGACAAAAACATGACGGTTAAATACAATGGGGAGGAAACAAAATTGACAGATTTGCCTTTTGCTCTTTATTTAGAAGCTGAACTCAACGGTAATAAAATTACAACAATTAAAATTGATGAAAGAAAAACCGTAATCTGTTTTGCAGAGCATAAAGCAGGTGATGATGAGAAATTAACGGGCTTGTTAAACGGAATAAAGGGTGTGGAAGATTTTACGTTATATCATAAATCGAATCAGGTACTGATTGAATACAATCCGAAACAAATTGCGTATAGCGAATTGGAGGCAAAAGTTAAAAATGCAGGTTTTATATTGGAATAAAAAAAAAGGAGGATCAGACTTCTTAAAAAGCAATATTTAGTATCTCTGCAAAGGTAGCAAAACAGGGCAATACGTTAAAATTACGATATAATTGGACATTGGCTTTTATCATTATATTAATATAGTGATAATTATTTAAATTTAAAAGCATTATTTATGCAATTATTAATTTTTTTATGTGTAATTTTGTGGCAAAAGTTACAATAATGACAGAGCTGTTTGATAATATACAGGTTGACAATGAGTTAAAGTTATTAGGGAATAATTATGCCATAAAGGTAAAGCCAGGGGAACTAATCGAGATATACCATAATGGCCAATTTCAAAAAGTAGCCAGGATAGCACCAGCTATTGAGAAGCGTTTAATAGTTGTTGACATGGTTGAGCGCTGCGGTGTTCAAAAGAAGAAGCTGGCTGATGCCCTGGGGATCTCCAGGCAGAGCATAGACACCTGGGTGGCGACCTATCAAAAACGCGGTACGGAAGGGTTGGTAAACAACACGAAAGATAGTTGGAAAAAAAACCCGAAACGCTTCACGGGGAACAAGGCCAGGGAGTTAGAAGAAGAAAATAAGACGAATCAGGAGAAAAAACAGAAGCGCGAGTTGTGTATTGATTTTGAGGACGATAGCACGGGAACCCGGCTCCAGCCCACGGACAAGGAATTATTCAGCCAGGAACACGACTACCAGGGGAACAGGTATGCAGGAAGTTTCCTGTTTTGGCCAATGTTTGACAACTATTACGACATAAACAAGTTCCTGAACAAGCATATCGGCGAAAATAAGATTGTGATTTTTTTATTTGCCATGATGCAGGTAAACCGGATATTTTCGGTAGAGCAATTAAAAACGGTGTATAAAGGAGAATTTGGCAAAATACTGGGTTTAAAAAGATTACCATCAGCTCCTGAATTGTGGAAACGAATCCATGATCATGTAAATCAAACCAAAGAAACAAGCAAAACAACATTAAAGGCGTTTTTTAAGCATCAGATAATACGTGGCATCGTGGGTGTTTTCAATCTATTTATAGACGGCCATTTCATACCCTATTATGGAAAAGAAAAAGTACATAAAGGATGGTACACCCAGCGTGGCATGGCAATGCCTGGGATAACTGCGATATATGCGCACGACCAAAGCGGACGGGTTGCATATTTCGACCTGTTTGACGGCAAAGCCGATATTGTGAGCACGGTCAAGGAAATACACGATGACTGGAAAGAACTCAATATGGGGATATGCCCGCTGATCGCCATCGACAGGGAGATTTGGGGAGTGGACAACTTTTGTGAACTACAACCCTATAAGATAGTAACCTGGGAAAAATTTAGCGATGAAGCCCAACTGTATGAAATAGCCGAAAGCGCATTTGGTCACGAATTTAGCTGGCAAAAGAATACCTATAAAATTAGCGAAGATGAAAAAACCTATAAAGACAATAAAGGAAACCAGGTAAAGATGCGGCGATTGGTTTATTGGAAAATACGAGCAAACCAGCGTTTTGCAGTAGTAACCACCGATAAGGAATCTCCCGCGCCAGAAATAGCCCTGGCAATGTTAAACCGCTGGGGCAGCAATGAGAACACGTTCAAATACATGAACAAAAGAGTGGGTATGCACTACAATCCGGTATTTAACCTAAGCGGAGAAAGTGAAAACCAGCAAATAAAAAATCCGGAACATACACAGGCAACGAAACAAATGGCCAACATTAAAAACCAAATCAGAAAGTGCGAACAAAGTCTTGGAAAAATAAAAATAACCACGGGTAAAGCCGGCGCGTTACGCGAAAATGCAACGCGGGACAAATTACAGGTAAAGCTGTTATTGTTAAAAGAAAAACTACGGGCGCAACAAACCATCCTGGAAGCGCTACCCAAATTTACTGAATTAGAAAAGGTAACAGGCGAAACATACAAGACCTATTCAACAGATGGGAAAGTTTGGTGGGATTTATCCGGGGCCCTTGTATGGAATAGCCGGAAAAAATTAATAGAAATATTTAGCAACTACATGTTAGATAACCGCGATACCATACCCGTGTTAGAGGCTATCATAAAAGGAAACGGATGGATAAAAACAACCAGGACAACAGTCACCGTAAGGTTAGAACCACTGGAACGGCAAAGCTACCAATCTGCCCAAATTCAATTATGCCGACACTTGAATACCTTAAAAACAAAACTGGGCGATGGGAAACTTCTGCTTTTCGATGTAGCTCCTAATCCGTATCATGTCCAAAAATAAAAACTGGTTTTTAAGAAGTCTGAGGATAGAAAAATGAAACAAAATAAATTAATTACTGGCATGAAAAATACAAAAATCATTTTTTTAATGGCAGCAGTAATTGGATTCCTTTTTTATTCATGTAATAAGGAAGAAGAAGCACCCTTGGATAATACATTAGCTTCCAGTGTTATCGGAAAATATACAGGTACTCTTATGAGCACAACCACTAATCAATCCAGTCCGGCGACACTAAATGTAACATTAATTAACGATAGTTTAGTTACCATGCATTGTTTGTCCAATAATTTCGATTCAACCTGGATTGTCCAACTGTACCAGAATAATGACAGTATTATGTATTGTTTAACTGGGGAGGATTTTTTTGCTGAATATGGGCATAATCGCAATAATTATGATTTTTGCACAAACCGCCAATCCGGTTGGACAAATAACGCCTGGATGAACGATGGCAATTGCTGGGGAAATATGAATCAAGGTTGGGGCAACAGCAACTGGGCGGGAACTGACCAATGGAACGCCTGGACCAATCACATGAATACGCAACACAATCAAAATGATAACCATTTTGGAGGATTTAATCCAAATATGAATTCATGTATTTACAAATTTTCAGTTCAGAACAGTACACATTATTTTGAAGTATTTGAAGGAGTCAAATAATTAAAGATGTGGGTAATAATAAAATTGAAGTTGTAATGATAAATCCCGTAAGATTATTAAACATTGTAGAAAACAAAGAACTTGAAAAAATAGCTAAACAAGTTAAAGCAAAGTATATGGCAATTTTAGAAAACTTATAACCTATACCTTAATAGTTTTAAGTAAATTTAGGGGATGAACAGCGAAAAATGATATTTCTCTCTTAAAATTATTACCGAAATGAAAAATCAGGAAATCGATAAGAAACTTGAATCGAAAAACGTAAAACCAACAGCCATGCGAACGTTGGTTTACAAAGCACTTGCTGAATCTGGAAAAGCGCTGAGCCTGGCGGATTTAGAACAGCGATTTGAAAAAGTGGAG
>NZ_JBASOH010000106.1:0-1947 GCF_049658005.1 Azovibrio sp.
GGCCTTGCAGCAGGGCCGGGCCTTGCAGCAGGGCCGGGCCTTGCAGCAGGGCCGGGCCTTGCAGCAGGGCTTCGAGCCGCTCCAGCTGGGCTTTTTCCAGCCGGCCCCATTCCTCCCCGGGCACGTGGGTGTCGAGCAGCAGGAGCCGCCCCGCCGGCAGATCGCGACAGGCCACACCGTCCTGCCAGACGCAGGAATCCTGGGCAAAGGCGGCAGCAAGCGCCGCGCCATCGTCATGGTTGCCGGGCAAGAGGCAAAAGGGTAATCCCAGGGCATCGAGCTCGCGGCGGAGAAAAAGATAGGTCGCAAGTTCGCCGTCATCGGCCAGGTCGCCGGTGAGCAGCACGAGTTCGGGCCGCCGTTTCAGCGTCGCGAGACGCTCCAGGGCCTGGGCAAAGGCGGCCTGAGTATCCACCCGCCCATAGAGGGGCTGGCCGGTGGCGGTGAGGTGCAAATCGGAGAGATGGGCGATCCACATGCGCGGCATCTTAACGTGGCGGCGGGCAGAACAACAGGCGGGGCTTCGCTCGGGCTGTTTCCGGCCGATCTTCGTTCCTGCTCCGCTTCCTGGGCTCCGCACCAAAAAAAGGGCGCCCGGAGGCGCCCAAAGGAGAGAGAAGATTGCTGGGGGTCAGTGGTGGTAGGCGGTTTCGCCGTGGGAGGTGATGTCCAGGCCTTCCCGTTCCTCTTCTTCCGGCACCCGCAGGCCGACGATGACATCGACCAGTTTGTAGGCGGTGAATGCGACCACGGCCGACCAGACGATGGTGACACCGACGCCCGTCAGCTGAGCCATGACCTGGGTGCCGATGGAATAGCCATCCGCCACCTTGTTGGCGACGTAATCCCACACGCCTGAGCCACCCAGGGCGGGGTCGGCAAAGACACCGGTCAGCACGGCACCCAGGATGCCGCCGACGCCATGCACCCCGAACACGTCCAGGGAGTCATCGGCACCGAGCATCCGCTTCAGGCCATTCACCCCCCAGAGGCAGACCACGCCAGCCAGCAGGCCGATCACGATGGCACCGATCACGCCGACAAAACCCGCGGCGGGGGTGATGGCCACCAGACCCGCCACGGCACCGGAGGCAGCGCCCAGCATGGAGGGCTTGCCCTTGAGCACCCATTCGGCCAGCATCCAGGAGAGGGTGGCGCAGGCCGTGGCGGCCCAGGTAGTGACCATGGCGCTGGCGGCAACGCCATTGGCTTCGAGAGAGGAGCCGGCATTGAAGCCGAACCAGCCAAACCACAAGAGGGAAGCACCGATCATGGTGAAGGTCAGGCTGTGGGGGGCCATGGATTCACGACCGTAACCCACTCGCTTGCCTACCAGGAACGCGCCCACCAGACCGGCAACAGCGGCGTTGATGTGCACCACGGTACCGCCGGCGAAGTCCAGGGCGCCCTTCTGGAACAGGAAGCCAGCCGTCGCCCCGGCAGCTTCGGCCGCCGCAGCATCGACATAGGCATCCGGACCGGCCCAGTACCAGACCATGTGCGCCATGGGGATGTAGGAGAAGGTGAACCAGATCGCCATGAACAGCAGCACGGCGGAGAACCGGATGCGCTCGGCGAAGGCACCGACGATCAGGCCGCAGGTGATGGCCGCAAAAGCGCCCTGGAAGATCACGAAGGCAAATTCCGTGGTAAAGACGCCTTTGGAGAAGGTGGCTCCCAGGGAATCGGGGGTGATGCCCTTCAGGAACAGCTTGTCCAGGGCCCCGAAGAAGGCGTTGCCTTCCGTGAATGCCAGGGAATAGCCATAAACCACCCAGAGCACGCTGATCAGGCTGAAGGTCACAAATATCTGCATCAGCACGGACAGCATGTTCTTGGAGCGTACCAGGCCGCCATAGAACAGGGCCAGGCCGGGGATGGACATCAGGATGACGAGTGCAGCACAAATCATCACCCAGGTGTTATCCGCTTTGCTCAATACGGGGG
>NZ_JBASOH010000107.1:0-10858 GCF_049658005.1 Azovibrio sp.
CAGCAACACCTGCCGCCCGACGAAGGCGAAGCCAGCGCCCAACTCCAGCAGGAACTCGGTGACGTGCTTGACCAGCGCATTTTCGATGGCACGCTCACCCGCTTCGCGGCTCAAGCCAAGAAAATCGAGGCGATACGGGTCTTTCAGCGATTCGCGCGCCAGATCGGACTGCGGCTTGGGCAAAGTCAGCTCGAAGTTGGTGGCGGCCTTGCCACTGCGCTCCAGTAAACGGGTTTCGATATGGAGGTTCAGCACGTTGCGCGACCAGCCGTGGGTAATGGCACTTTCAGCGTAGGCGAGCCGCTGTGCTCGGTCTTTCAACTGCGATAACAGCACCAGATTGTGCCCCCATGGCAAATGTCCAACCGCCTGTTGGACAATTTGCTCGTCGGGCCAGGCCGCTGCGAACGCCCGCATGTACATCAGGTTGGCGCGAGAAAAGCCCTTCATCTCCGGGAAGGCCGAGCGCAAGTCCTGCGACAGCCGCTCGATGACTTTCGCGCCCCAGCCCTGTGCGGCCTGCCGTGCAAGGATGTCCTGGCCAATCTGCCAGTACAGCAGCACCAGTTCGCGATTGACCGCCAGCGCGGCGCGTTGCTGGGCGGTGTGGATACGGGTTTTCAGGTCGGCGAGCCAGTCCATGTAGCCTTCGGGCGGGGGGCTCAGTTTCACGGGTTTGTCGCTCATGTGCTGGCCCCCGCTTTGCGCTTTCTGCCCTTGGCCGGCGCGGCCGTGGCGGTCATTTTGGTGTAGAGCTCGAACAGCTTTTCCAGCCGTTCGGTGTCGTTCCTGAAGCGCCGGCCGATGTAGATGCGCTCCAGCACTTCGTCGTTGCGCTCATGCGCGGCGCGCAGGTCGGCGGGCATGTGCTCGGGGTCGTACAGGTCGGCGATGGTGGCCGGAAAGTGGTGCTCGCGCGCCAGCAGGATGTCTTCGGCGCAGCGCGTGAGGTCGGCCTTGTTTTTCTCGGTCAGCGTCGGCACCGGGAAGGTGTTCCAGCCGAGGGTGTTGGAGTAGCGGTAGCGCGTTTCCAGCTTGCCGCAGACGGTGGCGATCCAGACCAGATGCAGGCGGCTGGCGATGATGGCCAAACACCATAACGGTGAGCCATACATCGCCAAATTGGGCGCCACTATTACTGTGCGGTCGTCAAAACATCCACATGGCAAGTATTCACGACGCTCAGACGACACGCTTGGCACAAGGATGGAAATGCCGGGCGCGTGTGGCGCAAATACAAAACGATGAGGAGACACTGCGGCATCGTTCGCTTGTTTACCTCGGCTCAAGGTCCGAGCTTGTCTCACTTTTTCTATTCTTTCTGCAATTTCCGGAACTGCTGAAGCATCGTCAACTTCCGAGTCGCCAATCCATAGGCACCATCGCGACTCGCCGCGTATGAACTCCTTAGCTCCTTCTAGCCGTCGGATAAATCGTTCGGCTTGAGAAAATTCCAAAAGAAGCTCGTCCACCTCCTTTCGAGACAGAATGAGGTTTCCATCGTCCGTTGCTTTGTTTCCTGACACCATCTCAGGCAGGCCCGAGATTTGAAAGTTTGATTTCCTAACAATCGTATCCGACGACGGCGTCAGATAAGGGCTAATGCTCGGGACGACTCGGGCAGTCTCACCATCGTAGAGCGTTGCACCACCGCTGGCGTCCGATTTTAAGCCAACAACAATGCAAGTGACCCCAGCATTATGAGCCGCGTTGTTACTCCATAGAAAGGACGTGTGAGCGAAAGAAATTCGATGCCCTTTCCCAAAAACGATAGGCCAAAGCATACCAACCTGTTCGCCTTGGCAGATCGAATTGGTTGTCACGAAAGCCGTGGCTGCGCGGGTTGCTTGAGCATATTCAACCGCTTTTACAATCCAGCTCGCTACATAATCCAAGTCCTTGTAGGTTGCCAGATAGCGCGAGAAAACCCGCGCCATGTCGTCCTTCTGAGACTGTGTTTGGTTGACGCTGCCCTGATAGGGTGGATTCCCGCAGATATACGTCTCCCCGCCCTCATTCTCGAAGTCGATCTCGGTCTGGTCGAGCGGCGTCTCGAACAGGTCGTCCGCCTGCACCTTCACACCCGCCCCGGTCGGCGGGCAGACGCTCAACCAGTCCAGCCGCAGCGCGTTGCCGCAGGTGATCCAGTTGTCGTTGCTCAGGGGCAGAAACTCGGCCAGGGCCAGCTTCTGGCCCCGATGCAGCACGTCGCACTGGTACTCGGCGATCACCAGCGCGAGGCGGGCGATCTCCGCCGGGAAGTCGCGCAGCTCGATGCCGCGAAAGTTGGTGAGCGGGATGTCCGAGGCGCGATCCGGCTCGCCGCGCCGCCGGTTGATCTCGGCCTCGATGGCGCGCATTTCCTTGTAGGCGATGACCAGGAAATTGCCCGAGCCGCAGGCCGGGTCGAAGACGCGGATTTTGGCCATGCGCCGGCGCAGGTTGAGCAACATGCGCGGGTTGTCGCCGGCATCCTGCAGTCTGGCGCGCAGGTCATCGAGGAACAGCGGGTTCAGCACCTTGAGGATGTTGGGCACGCTGGTGTAGTGCATGCCCAGTTCGCCGCGTTCCTCGTCCTCGGCGATGGCCTGGATCATCGAACCGAAGATGTCCGGGTTGATGCGGGTCCAGTCCAGGCCACCGACGTGCAGCAGGTAGGATCGGGCGATGCGACTGAAGCGCGGCACCTCGGTGCTGCCGGAGAACAAGGCGCCGTTGACGTAGGGCAAGCCCTCGGCCCAGCGCGGGATGCCGGCGGCGGCGCGTTCCTCGCGCGGGGTGTTCATGGCGCCAAACAGCGTGGCGATGACTTCGTGCGTGTTGGACGAATCCTTGGCGCTCATCTGCGCCACGGTGTCGGTGAACTTGCCCTTGCCGCCAAAGATGTCGGTGTCTTCGGCGAAAAAGCAGAAGATCAGCCGCGCCATGAAGTGGTTCATGTCGTGGCGACGCTGCGCCGTGCCCCATTCGGGGTTGTCCTTGAGCAGCTCGACGTACAGGCGGTTGAGGCGGCTGGTGGCGCGGATGTCGAAGGCGTTTTCGCTGATCTGGCGGACGGTGCTGATGCCCGCCAGCGGCAGGAAGAAGCCGAAATGGTCCGGAAAGTCCCTGAATGCACAGGCGACGGTCTCGCCGCTCGTCAGGTCTTCGGCCTCGAAGTCGATGCCGTCGGTGGCGAGGATGAACTTCGCCTTGGCCTTGGCTGTGGCCGGGCTGGCCTTGAGAGCGGCGAGCGTTTGGGTCACCCGCCCTGCGTCGCAGGTCAGGATGTGGATGTTGCTGGTCTGAAGAACACCGCCGAGGTCAGACTTGTTCGACGCCCCCGCGCGCAGGCGCTTGATGGTCGTCGCTTTGTTGCCAAACGCCTCAAGGAAGGCATAGGGGAACTCTGCGCTGTCGAAAGGCTGCTCCGCCAGGTCTGTGATGGCTTGTTCGATTTCTACGGCGTTCATGGGCGTGTAGCCCTCCCTCTGAGCGAGCCCGCCTGGCTGTTGCTGTTCTGCGGGGTGCTCATGTCTTGTCCTGCGTTTTCTCGGCTATCTGCGCGGCAATCCAGCGATCCAACTCGCTGCGACGAAACCGCCAAGTCCCGCCCAGCTTGAATCCCGGTATCTCCCCCTGCTGGGCCAGCCGGTAGACGGTCTTTTTCCCTGCCTTGAGGTAGACCGCCACTTCATCGAGCGTGAGGATTTCGTCTTCAGGTTGTTTCATGTCAGCCGGCTCGTTTGGTGTCGCACGGCGAAGTCTTCCAGAGTCTGGCCAAGTTTATCATCTGACCCACCCGAATGAATGCAGCGCCCTGCAGTCGCCCCAGTGTTATCCGATGATTAACGCCCCCAGGCCGAGGCTTTCTTCCGCACGTTCAAGTACCGTCCCGGCTATGCCCGCAAGGGCTTTTAGGGCTTTGCGGACCTGGATGCGGCATGCCAATGGTTGATGAATTTCGTGCGTGGGTACAACGTCTAGCATCGCCACCCGGCCATCAAGTTCGTCACTTCAGCGCAGCGCCATGCCGGTGCAGGCCAGGCCAAAACCAGCAAGCCGGAACGCGGGTCTGGCAAAACGCGCAACTGGAAACAACCGGAGATCGTCTGGCTGAACCAGGAACGACAAATGAATGATCCATCAAAAAAGACGGCGGGATGAACGTGACGATTATTTTGACAACCAGCGCTGCGCGATTCCGCGCTTACCGTCGAGCCGATGCGCATGCCGCTGGCGGGGAGTGGGTGGGTTTACAGGGCGAGGTCGAGCCGGATGCCGGCGACGGTGGCTTTGGGTCGCGCCAGGTCGCCGCCCGGATGCCGGAAGCGCTGCACCACCGGCTGCACCGCCAGCCAGCGGTTCACCTGATGGCGGTAAGTCAGTTCCCAGGCGCGCTCGCTGCTGCTGGCGGCGATGCCGGCCGCCGCCTGGGCCTGGATGAACTTGTCGCTGAGTCCGGCGCGAGTGTGGGCGAGGCCGAGGATGTCGTCGGCGAGACCCGGCAGCGGCCCCTTGAGGCGGATGCCGATATTTTGCGTATGGCGGATTGCCGTCGAGTCGCCATCGCTGGCACTGACGCGGTAGAAGGCCGAGATGGCGCCGATGCGGGAGCCCGACAGCAGCGTCTGCTCGGCCAGTGCGTACCAGCCCCGGCTCTTGCGTCGCAGCGGCTTGCCGGCGGCATCGGTATCCACCAGGTCGTCCGCCTTGGCGCTGTAGCCCCAGACGCCGACGGCGTATTTGCCGAAACTGTCGGCGGCCAGTTCGTGGGCCTTGGTGACCGGGTCCACCGGCACCCCCACATCGGGCGTGGTGGGCTCGAAGACGTGGCCGGCTTCGCCGGGTTGGTAGCCGATCTCGGCAATCGACATGATGCCGTCGCCGCGATGGAAGGCGATATGGGTGCCCCTGGGGTGGGCCGGATCGCCGGGAACGCCGTCGAGAATCGCGCCCTGGGCATACCGTGAACGGTCGGCGGCGGTCCATTTCAGGCGCAGGCCGACGGCCGGATTGTTGAAAATCGACGGCCCCCGCGTCAGCGCCAGATCGGCCAGGGCGCCATAGGGCGGCTGCACGAAGACGCTGGCGGCATCCATCACCATGAATTCCGAGTCGATCGGGTAGAGGCCGGCGAGCAGTGCCCATTGCTTGTCGGCGAAATCCTTCTGCACCCAGGCGTGGAACAGGCGCTGGGTGGAAACCGGGACTTCGATATTGCTGACGCCGAGCAGGCTGCCGGTCATGTCGGCATTGAGCTTCGAGCCGTAGTCGCCGATCAGGCTGAAAAAGGCCGTGGTGTCGGCCCAGCCCCAGAGTTTGTCCAGGTCGGCGGCCATCTTGAGTTCGAGATGGATCATCGGCTGGCCGCCCCGCTGCAGGCCGCCGCTCGTGTTGCGCAGGGCGTCGATGCGATAGACGCCTTCAAGGGCAATGCCCTGGCGGTAGAGATCGGCGCGGCGTCCGCCCCAGTCGCCGCTGAGGGTTTCATTGACGTAGTCAGGCACCGGCTTTGCGTCGGCGGCGATGGCGCAGGGAGCGGCGAGGCCGAGCAGCATTCCGAGGGTGGCAGCGGGCAAACGCATGAGCGCGAGCGGAGCAGTTGACGACCGCGGCTACTGTAACGGCCCCGGGTACTGCCGCACAAGCCTGTTCGGACGCCGCCCGGGGATCGAACCCTCCCCCCGGCAGGTGCCAAGGTCCTTGGCCCGTTTTCGGGACGCGGATTTTGGCCGGGCGGCGGACCCGGGCGCTGAAGCCATTCAGGGCTCTTTTCATGCCGGGATGACGCCCGGTTCCGAGACCGGTCGGTGCCCTCAGAAGCGCTTTGGTAAATTGGTATTACCACCACAATCGATTTTGAAAACTGACATGAATGCAGGGTGTTGGGCGAAATGTTTTGTTTGATGCGGGTATTGTCAGGGCGCAATCCGGCGTTTAGAATTGCCTGGTCTTACCAATCAGGGCTGACCTGGCCTCTTTCATGAGCACCGCCAAACTTTCCGTTCCCAGAATCTCCGACGCCATCGCCGAATCCCTTGAGCGCCGCATTCTCGAAGGCTCCCTGAAGCCGGGGAATCGCCTGCCGCCTGAACGTGAACTGGCCGCCGAGCTGGGGGTTTCCCGCCCCTCGTTGCGAGAAGCGATCCAGAAGCTGGCCTCGAAAGGCATGCTGCAAAGCCGCCAAGGCGGCGGCACCTTCGTGACCGACCGGCTCGATTCCACCTTTTTTGATCCCTGGCAGGAAATGCTGGGGGCTCACCCCAATCTGCGCGAAGACCTGCTGGAATTGCGCCGCATGCTCGAAGGCCAGGTGGCCGAGTGGGCCGCCGAACGGCGCACCGACGAGGACATGGAGCGCCTGACCCAGACTTTCGAAGCGCTGCAGGCGGTCTTTGACGGTGAAGACCGTAAACGCCAGGCCGCCTGCGACATCGCGTTTCACCAGGCGATTGCCGACGCTTCCCACAACGTCCTGCTGGGCCACCTGACGTCCACCCTGCTGCGCCTGATGGAAGAGAACATCTGCCTCAATCTCACCGAGCTGGGCAATGTCTCCCGGGCCTTTTCCCTGCTCGAGGCCCAGCACGCCCGCCTGTTTGAAGCCATCCGCGACCGCCGGCCCGGGGCGGCCCGCTCCGCCGCCGAGGTGCATATCGATTTCGTGCACGAGAGCCTGGCCCAGTCCCTGCGTTCGGCCGCCCGCCGCGAAGCCGCCACCCGGCGCCTCAAGGGCAATGATTTCTCCACCGATTCCAGCCATACCCACCTGTCTTCCAATTGAATCCTGAAAGGAAACCTCGATGAGCGACAACTACGTCATTCCCTTTGAACGCCTGCGCATGAGCGATGTGGACCAGGTTGGCGGCAAGAATGCCTCCCTGGGCGAAATGATCAGCCAGCTGGCGGATTCCGGTGTGCGCGTGCCCGGCGGCTTTGCCACCACCGCCCATGCCTACCGGGTGTTCCTGGCCCAGAGCGGCCTGGACAAGAAGATCGCCGATGCCCTGGAACACCTGGACGTGGATGATGTGAATGCCCTGGTGGCCTGCGGCGAAAAGATTCGCCAGTGGATCATCGACACTCCCTTCCCGATGGACTTTACCATCGCCATTACCGAGCAATATCAAAGGCTTGTTGCTGATTCTTCAAGTGACATGTCGTTCGCGGTGCGATCGAGCGCCACTGCCGAAGACCTGCCCGATGCCTCTTTTGCCGGCCAGCAGGAAACCTTCCTCAACATCGTCGGCCTGGACAACATCCTGCACGCCATCAAGGAAGTGTTCGCTTCGCTCTACAACGACCGGGCCATCTCCTACCGGGTGCACAAGGGCTTCATCCATGCTGACGTGGCCCTGTCTGCCGGCATTCAGCGCATGGTGCGTTCCGACAAGGGCGCCGCCGGGGTGATGTTTACCCTGGATACCGAATCCGGCTTTCGTGATGCCGTCTTCATCACCTCCAGCTACGGCCTGGGCGAGACCGTGGTCCAGGGCGCCGTGAACCCGGACGAGTTCTATGTGCACAAGCCCATGCTGGCGGCCGGCAAGAAAGCCGTGATCCGCCGCAATCTGGGTTCCAAGATGATCAAGATGACCTTTTCCAGCGAGAAGGTGGCCGGCAAATCCACCATCACCGAGGACGTGGCCGAGGCCGAGCGCATCCGTTTCTCGATCAACGACGCGGAAGTGGAAGAGTTGGCCCGCTACGCCATGATCATCGAACAGCACTACCAGCGGCCGATGGACATCGAGTGGGGCAAGGACGGGGTGGATGGCAAGCTGTACATCCTGCAGGCCCGGCCCGAGACCGTGAAGTCCCAGGAAGAAGGCCCCAACCGCCTGGAAAAATTCAAGATCAAGTCCTTCTCCAAGGTGCTGGCCTCCGGGCGCGCCATCGGCCAGAAGATCGGCGTCGGTCCGGTGCGCATCGTCCATGACCCCAGGGAAATGGACAAGGTCCAGCCTGGCGACGTGCTCGTGGCCGACATGACCGACCCCAACTGGGAACCCGTGATGAAGCGGGCTGCCGCCATCGTCACCAACCGGGGCGGCCGCACCTGTCACGCCGCGATCATCGCCCGGGAACTGGGCGTACCCGCCATCGTCGGTTGCGGCGATGCCACCGAGACCCTCACCGAAGGCGAGATCGTCACCGCCTCCTGCGCCGAGGGCGATACCGGCCACATCTACCGGGGCAAGCTGGATTTCGAGGTGGTGACCAAGGACATCTCCGCCATGCCCGACCTCCCCGTCAAGGTGATGATGAACGTGGGCAATCCGGAACTGGCCTTCGAATTCGCGCAGCTACCCAATGCCGGCGTCGGTCTGGCGCGGGTGGAGTTCGTCATCAACAACGTGATCGGCATCCACCCCAAGGCGATCCTGGACATCGAGCGTCTGCCCGCCTCCAAGCGCGAGGAGATCCAGCGCCGGGCCCGGGGCTATGCCAGCCCGGTGGATTTCTTTGTGGAAAAGCTGGCCGAAGGCGTGGCCACCATCGCCGCCGCTTTCTGGCCCAAGCCCGTGATCGTGCGCCTCTCCGACTTCAAGTCCAACGAGTACAGGAAGCTCTTGGGCGGCGAGCTGTATGAGCCCGAGGAAGAAAACCCCATGCTCGGCTTTCGCGGCGCCTCCCGCTACATCGCCCAGTCTTTCCGCGACTGCTTCGAGATGGAATGCCGGGCGATGAAGAAGGTGCGCGAAGAGATGGGCTTTACCAACGTCTGGCTGATGGTGCCCTTCGTGCGCACCCTGGACGAGGGCCGGGGCGTGGTCGAACTGCTGGCCGAGCACGGCCTGAAGCAGGGTGAGAACGATCTGAAGCTGATCATGATGTGCGAGATCCCCTCCAACGCCCTGCTGGCCGACGAGTTCCTGGACATCTTCGATGGCTTCTCCATCGGCTCCAACGACCTGACCCAGCTCACCCTGGGCCTGGACCGCGATTCCGGCCTGGTGGCCAACCTGTTTGACGAGCGCGACCCGGCCGTCAAGAAGCTGCTGGCCATGGCCATCGCCACCGCCAACAGGAAGGGCAAGTATGTGGGCATCTGCGGCCAGGGTCCCTCCGACCATGCCGACCTGGCCGAATGGCTGATGGATCAGGGCATCCAGAGCATGTCCCTGAATCCGGACACGGTGGTGGACACCTGGCAGCGTCTGGCCAGCCACAGGAAGTAAGGCACCCGCGGCGCAGCGAGGCCGGGGAAACCCGGCCGTACTCGGCCCGGAGCTGGCGGGGCGCTTGAGGGGTGGCGGATGGGTGGTTCAGGCCTGGAAGCCGAGCAGTTTTCCCACGGCTTCCGTGACCTTGGCGGGGTCGAAGGGCTTCAGGATATAGCCACTGGCACCGCGCTGGCCGGCAGCTTGAATGGTCTCCCGGCTCATGTGGCCGGTAATCATCAGCACCTTGCTTGTTGGCTCACTGCGCTTGATCTGGGCCAGGGCGTCCAGGCCATTCATGACCGGCATGTCCATATCCAGGCAGACCAGATCAGGCTTGTGGCGGACTACGGCGGCCACGGCCTGCCTGCCGTCGGAGACGGCTTCGTGCACCCGGATGCCGGCCTGGCTGAGGATGGAAACCAGCAACAGGCGCATGGCAGCGCTGTCGTCGGCGACGACGGCGGTGGCCCGGGCTGCCTCATGGGCAGGAACCGGCGTGTCCCCCTGGCGCCGGAGCAGGGCGCGGGTATGGGTGACCCTGCGGATTTCCCGCAAAATCTGCTCGGGGGTGAAGGGTTTGCGGATGAAACCGGCAATCCCGGCTTCCGCCGCGTCGGCCTCCAGGGTCGGGTTGGTATCCCCGGTAATCATCACCACCGAAGTATCGGGATGGGTAACGACGATCTGTTTCAGGAGATCAAGCCCGTTGCTGCCCGGCAGGTTGTAGTCCAGGCAGACCACGTCGGGCTTCAGCCGGCCGATGCTCTCGACGACGCCTTTGCCATGGCTCAGCTCCCCGATGATCGGGTAGCCTTCGTTGGTGAAGAAAGTGCGGAGGGCGGCGCGTAGCGAGGCTGCATCGTCCACGATCAGGATGCTGGGTTTGCCGGACATGGGCAGGAATCCGTGTCATTTTCAGAACACGACTGCACCAATTGAATGGGCATAACGGCTGTTGTGCAGCCCACTCCTGACAGACCGATATCAGCAGTCGGCTGCACCAATCTCGTCTATGCTTAATACTCGTGTGCACCAAAGCGAGGTGAGCATGGCGACCGATACCGTACCGATTGCCGAGCACGGCGTAGCCACCCTGCCAGAACAGGCATGGGAGCGAGCGCGTCGTCGTGCGGAGATCATTGGGCCGCTGGCGCAGTCGGAGACGGTCGGGCATGAAGCGGCCGACGCGGCAGCCCAGGCACTGGGTTTGTCCCGGCGGCAGGTCTACGTCCTGATCCGCCGTGCCCGGCAAGGTTCGGGACTGGTCACTGACTTGGCTCTTGGGCAGTCGAGCGGTGGCAAAGGTAAAGGCCGCTTGCCGGAGTCGGTCGAACGCATCATCCGCGAGCTGCTGCAAAAGCGCTTCCTGACCAAGCAGAAGCGCAGCCTAGCGGCGTTCTACCGTGAGGTCGCGCAGGCTTGCAAAGCGCAAAAGCTGCGGGTGCCGGCGCGCAACACCGTGGCGTTGCGAATCGCCGGCCTCGATCCGCGTGAGGCCGTTCGCCGCCGAGAAGGCAAGGATGCGGCCCGCAACCTGCAAGGTGTCGGCGGTGAGCCTCCCGCCGTTGCCGCGCCACTGGAACAGGTGCAGATCGACCACACGGTCATCGACCTGATCGTGGTGGACGAGCGCGACCGGCAACCGATTGGCCGTCCGTACCTCACCATTGCCATCGACGTGTTCACCCGCTGCGTGGTCGGCATGGTGG
>NZ_JBASOH010000108.1:0-1640 GCF_049658005.1 Azovibrio sp.
TCCTCGTAGTACCGTTGCAACGGTAACTGAAATTTACGATTATCTTCGTTTATTATTTGCCCGTATCGGTGTGCCTCATTGTCCTGTTTGTGGTGAGACGGTTAGTAAGCGAACCGCCGAAGATATAGTGAATGAAGTTATGAATTTTCCTAAAGGTTTAAAATTGATGATTTTAGCTCCTATTGTAAAATCCAAAAAAGGCGAATTCGCGCATATTCCTGAAAAGTATACTCGTTTAGGTTTTATGCGGGCTAGGGTTGATGGAATTACCTATACTTTAGAAGAATTTCCGCAATTAGATAAAAATATCAAACATGATATCGAAATAGTTGTTGATAGGGTGGCAATTTCGATGGAATCCAGTAATAGAATTTCTCAATCAATTGAACAGGCTTTAACCATGACTGACGGTTTAGTTGAAATACTTGATGTTGACAATGATAAAAATTTCGTCTTTAGTCAAAGACGTGCTTGTATTAACCATCCTAATGAAGAAATACCCGAATTAGAACCCAGACTTTTTAGTTTTAATGCTCCACAAGGTGCCTGTCCGGTTTGTACCGGTTTAGGTAACAGATTAGAAATTGACCCCAGTTTAGTTTTTAATGCTAATCTTACGATATCTGAAGGCGCAATCAGGCCATTTAATCGTGTGAACAGCGAAGCTTGGTATATGAAAAAGCTTGCGGCTCTAGCAGAAGCGCATAATTTTAGTTTGCGAGTTCCAGTACGACAATTAAGTGCTGATATTATAAATAAAATACTTTATGGTACGGAAGATCAAAAATATAATGTCGAGCTTTCCAACGGAAAATTTTATGAAACTACTTATGAAGGTGTAATTCCGAATCTTGAACGTCGCCACAAAGAAACTGACAGTGATTTTATCCGAAAAGACATCGAAAGATTTATGCGAGAGCATGAGTGTTATGTCTGCAAAGGCGCTAGATTAAAACCGGTCGTATTAGCTGTTACTATTCACGGTTTAAATATCATGGATATCTGTAACCTAGATGTCGATAATGCGCTCGATATGTTTATTAACAACCTTAAGCTAAATAAACAAGAACAATTAATTGGCGAGCAGATTATTAAAGAGATTATTGCGCGTTTAGAATTTATGCAAAGGGTTGGTCTTAATTATTTAGAATTAGGACGAGCTGCTAATACTCTTTCAGGTGGTGAAGCACAAAGAATAAGACTGGCGACTCAGATTGGCTCAGGTCTTCAGGGCGTTTTATACGTACTCGATGAACCTTCTATTGGCTTACATCAAAGAGATAATCATCATTTAATTGAGACTTTAAAAAGATTAAGAGATTTAGGGAACACAGTAATCGTAGTTGAACATGATGAAGATACGATTCGCCATGCTGATTATTTATTAGATATTGGTCCAGGTGCTGGGGTGGCTGGTGGCGAAGTAGTGGCCTTTGGGACTCCCGAAGATATTTCAAAAAATCCTAACAGATTAACTGGTCAATATCTAGCTGGTATTAAAAAAATTGATATTCCTAAAAAAAGACGCCCGCAAATTAAAGATAAAGCGATTCAAGTTATCGGTGCTATTGAAAATAATTTGAAAAATATAGACGTAATCTTTCCTTTAGGCCTAATAACGGTTGTAAGCGGTGTTAGCG